>CAIMVB010000043.1 GCA_903844785.1 uncultured Rhodospirillales bacterium
GATGGAGATGCCGCGAGAAGTTTCGGCTTGGGCCTTGGCATTCAGCATTATGGCGGCCCTTGGGTTGAGGATTTGGTCGCCACCCGGCGAATGAGTCTATGCCCCGAGGCGCAACGCTGCACCCGCGCGGAATGCCGCAATCGTGGGCTTGCCGCAGCAGTATCCGGGCGGATGGGCTGCCATATGCCGCATTTGCTGGAAGCCGTTCTGCCCAAGGCTTCAGCATGAAAACCGCGCGTACCGCATTCGAAAAGCCCGGCAGCATCCCAGAAGACATGAATAGCGCGGTAGCTCTTTCCATCGCCGTGCGCGATGCCGTGGCCTTGGGGGAAGAAAGGCTTGTGCTCATGCTGCGCTTTTCGGCCCTGCCAAGGGCAAGAAGGCTCGGCAATCAGGCAGCGCTATTGCGCACCAGCTGGGAGCCGTTGAACAGCACCGCCAGAGTGAAAAGCTTCAAGCTCCCCGGCGGTGATCTTGTGGCCCTTGGTCTGCCGAATGCCGCCGCGGCCCTGGAAGAGCACCGCGCAGCGCTTTTTTCCATGCTGGGGGAAGAAGAAGCAAACCATGCCGTGCAAATGCTGCGCCTGCCGGCACAAGCTGCTGCGGTATTGGCGCTAGTGCATGATAGCCTTGGCTTCACCACGGCCCTGGGTGCCATCGGCCTTAAGCAATCGGGGGATGAGCAACCCGATGGCGCGGCCATCGCCGCCGCCGAACGGGCCTTGGCTGGGGTGGATTTAAGCACTTTTGTGCGCCGACAACGCATAGTGTGGCTGGAACCTGGCGGCGCAAATACTCGCCTGTTATGGGAAGATCGTCGCGTCAATCTGCCCCAAATATGCGAAAGGCTCATGGAAAGGGCGGATCTGTCGCTCCCCAAAGCCTTTGCGGAACGCCTCCTCAGCGCGATTGATGAGCGTCAGTTGAGCGATCTGGCACGCCCGCAGGAATTACGGGATATGCGCGCCACGGCTTTGCCTTTGCGGGTTGAGAGTATTTTTGCACCGGCCTTCCTCAGGCTTGATGCCTTAATTCCGCAAAGTCAGCGCCAGAAACTGCTCATCGCGTTCAATGCCAGCGATATATTGGCCGCCCCAGAACTTTTCCTTCTGGCGCGCAAATTCCTGAATGCGCGGGGATATCGGCTGGTGCTTGAGGCATCGGGCCCCATGGCGGCATTGGCTTTGCCAAGCCTGCGCGCCGGCTTCGCCTTCCTGCGCCTTATCTGGTCTGATGATTTCCCCACCGCCAATAGCAACGCCGACGCCGTTTTACGCGACCGGATTGCCTATCCGGCCGAGCACGTGGTCTTGGCAGGCGCAGATAGCCCCGCCGCCATCGCCTGGGGCTGGGAAGCCGGCATCCGCATGTTCCAAGGCCGCCTGATCGAAAGCCAACGCCCCTTGGGTTGAGGCTGCGGCTTGGCGAAACGCCGCTTTGCGCCGATATGCCCCCCATGCCGCTTCCCGCCATCGAGGCCCAGGGCCTGACGAAAACCTATAAAGACAGCGACCCGCCCGCCGTGGCGGGGCTGGATTTCAGCCAGCCCGCCGGCAGCACCTGGGCGCTTTTGGGTGGCAATGGCGCGGGCAAATCCACCACCATCGCCATGTTGCTCGGCCTTTTGGTGCCAAGTGCCGGGCGGGTGATGGTGCTCGGCCATGACATGGCGCGGGACCGCTTCGCCGCGCTGGCGCGGATGAATTTCTCCTCACCCTATGTCGCGCTGCCGCATCGGCTGACGGTTGCCGAAAACCTGCATGTTTATGCGCATCTCTACAACGTGCCCAAGGCCAAGGAACGAATCGCCGAATTGGCGGAAAGGCTGCAATTGACTGGCTTTCTGGATCGCCCGGCGGGGCAGCTTTCGGCGGGGCAAAAAACCCGCGTGGCGATTGCGAAATCGCTGATCAACCGCCCAGAATTGCTGCTGCTGGACGAACCCACCGCGAGCCTTGACCCAGACACCGGCGATTGGGTCCGCAGCCTTTTGGAAGACTACCGCGCTGAAACTGGCGCGGCCATTCTGCTCGCCAGCCACAATATGGCGGAAGTCGAACGGCTTGCGGGTCATGTGCTGATGTTGAAGGGCGGGCGCATTGTGGACCAAGGCAGCCCCGCCGATCTGATTGCGCGTTATGGCCGCGATGATCTGGAGCAGGTGTTTCTGGATATCGCCCGCGGCCAGGGGCGCGCGGCATGAGCGGCGCGGCGCGGCGTGTTTGGGGGCTGATGTATCGGCATTTGGCGCTTTACCGGCGTTCCTGGCCGCGCGTTTTGGAATTGATGTATTGGCCCGTCTTGCAAATGCTGGTGTGGGGCTTTGTCACCGCCTGGCTCGCTGGCGCGCAAAACAATACCGCGAGTGTCACCGCCGGCGTGCTGCTGGGTGGCGTGCTGCTGTGGGAGGTAACGCTGCGGAGCCAAATGGGCTTTGCCATTTCCTTCCTGGAGGAAATCTGGTCGCGCAATCTGGGTCATATTTTCGTGGCCCCGCTCCGCCCGCATGAATTGGTAGCGGGGCTGGTCGCCATGAGCATCCTGCGCACGGCGATTGGCGTTGGCCCGGCCGTCCTCCTCGCTTTCCTGCTGTATGGCTTTGGGATTTGGACGCTGGGCCCAGCGCTGGTGCTTTATTTCACCGCACTTATGGCCATGGGCTGGGCGGTAGCGCTTGGGGTTACGGCACTTATCCTCCGCCATGGCGCGGGGGCTGAGGCTTTGGCCTGGGGCGTACTGTTCGGTCTCGCGCCGTTTTCTGCGGTTTTCTACCCGGTTTCGGTACTGCCGGGCTGGTTGCAGCCTGTCTCACTCGCCATTCCCGCGAGCCATGTGTTTGAAGGCATGCGGGCCGCGCTGCTGGAAGGGCGGATTGCCTGGGATCATCTGGCCTATGCCTTCGGGTTGGATCTGATCTGGCTTGGCCTCGCCGCTTGGCTTTTCATGGCCCAATTCCAGGCCGCGCGGGTTAGGGGCGCGCTATTGAATATCGGCGAATAGCCCGCCCCTTTCATCTTGCGCGCTTTTCCGGCAAGATTCCTTTTTCCGGTTCTTGGCGGGGCGGTGGTCGCCCCGCGCGGGCCGGTTTGATGCGGAGACTGGAAACGTGATTCCCGCCCTGATGCCGACCTATAACCGTGCCGACCTAGCTTTTGAGCGGGGTGAAGGCGCGCGACTTTGGACGGAGGATGGCCGACGTTTCCTGGATTTCGGCGCGGGCATCGCGACTTCCTCGCTCGGCCATGGGCACCAGCACCTGACGCGGATGATTGCGGAACAGGCGGGCAAGATCATTCATGCCTCCAACCTCTATCGCATCCCGCAGGCGGAAAAGCTGGCGCAGCGGCATGTGGAAAATTCCTTCGCTGACAGCGTGTTTTTCTGCAATTCCGGCGCCGAAGCCAATGAGGGCATGATCAAGGCCGTCCGCAAATATCATGCGGAAAATGGCCACCCGGAACGCTACCGGCTGATCTGCTTTGATGGCGCCTTCCATGGCCGCACCATGGCCGCGCTGGCCGCCACGGGGAATGAGAAATACTTGGCCGGCTTCGGCCCACCGGTTGAAGGCTTCGACCACGTGCCCTTCGACAATATGAATGCGGTGCGTGATGCGATTGGTCCCAATACCGCCGGCGTGATGATTGAACCCGTGCAGGGTGAAGGCGGCGTGCGCCCCGCGCCGCTGCGCTTCCTGCGCGAATTGCGCGCCATGTGCGATGAATACGGGCTGCTGCTGGCGATGGACGAAGTGCAGACCGGCATGGGCCGTTCCGGCAAGATGTGGGCCCATCAATGGGCCGGCATTGAGCCTGATGTGATGTCCTCGGCCAAGGGCATTGGTGGCGGCTTCCCGCTGGGCGGCATTTTCGCCAAGGAACATGTGGCCAAGCATTTGAAGGCCGGCACGCATGGTTCGACCTATGGCGGCGGGCCTTTGGCCTGCGCGGCCGGCAATGCGGTGATGGACGTGGTTTCCGCCCCTGGGTTCCTGGACCGTGTGGATCAGGTGGCGCGGCACCTTTGGCGCGGCCTGCTGGCACTCGCCGCCAAGCATCCGACAGTGATTGAGGATGTGCGCGGTGCGGGCCTGCTGCTTGGCCTGAAGCTACGGCCTGAGGTGAATAATGGCGAAATGCAAAACGCCGCTGTCGCGGAAGGGCTACTGACCGTTGCGGCGGGCATGAATGTGCTGCGCTTGGCGCCGCCCTTGATCATCACAGAAGCGGATGCGGATGAGGCGGTGGCGCTGCTTGATCGCGCCTGCCAGCGCCTGACCCCAGCCGGTACTCAAGCCGCGGCGCAATGAGTGCCATGCTAAAATCAGTGAGGGGCGGCGATGCGCCGCCCCGCCACTTTTTGGAATTGATGGATCTTGAACCCGCTGTGCTGCGGCGCATGCTTGACCTTGGCGCGCGTGCCAAGCGGGGCGAGATTGCGGGCAAGCCCCTTGCCGGCAAGACCATTGCGTTGATTTTCGAAAAGCCTTCAACGCGCACGCGGGTTTCCTTTGAAGTCGGCATTCGCCAATTGGGCGGCGATGTTGTTGTGCTGTCTTCCAAAGATATGCAGCTTGGCCGTGGTGAGACACCGGCGGATACGGCGAAGGTGCTGTCGCGCTATGTGGATGCCATCATGCTGCGCACGGATAATGTGCAGAAAATCCGCGAATTGGCGGAACACGCGACGGTGCCGGTGATCAATGGGCTCACGGATGTATCCCATCCCTGCCAATTGATGGCCGATATCATGACCTTTGAGGAACATCGCGGCCCGATCGCCGGCCAGGTAGTGGCCTGGACGGGTGATGGCAATAATGTCGCGCAATCCTTCATCCAGGCGGCCGCGCGCTTTGGCTTCACGCTGCGGCTTGCCACACCGCCGGAATTGGCGCCGCCTGCGGAATTGATCGCCTGGGCGCGCGCACAAGGGGCGAAAGTGGAATTGACCCATGACCCGGTAGCCGCCGTGCGTGATGCGCGCTGCGTAGTGACCGATACCTGGGTTTCCATGTCAGATGAGCTTGATGGGCGGGCCGAGAGCCGTCATAATCTGCTGGCGCCCTATCAATTGAACGCAGCCTTACTGAAACAAGCGGCACCTGATGCGATTGTGATGCATTGCCTGCCCGCGCATCGCGGTGAGGAAATCACTGATGAGGTGATGGATGGCCCGCAAAGCGTAGTATTTGATGAGGCGGAAAACCGCCTGCATGCGCAAAAGGGCGTGCTGCTGTGGGCCTTGGGGCTGGCGTGACGCCTAAGGCGTGACCCTTGGCCAGGGGTCACGCCGTTTCAGGCCGATAAGTCCCCTGCCCTATTCTGGCTGCGCGCCAGAAATCCTGACCATTTCAGCCCAAATCGGCTGTTCGCGCTTCAAGCGTGCGGCCAATTCTTCCGGCGTGGAACCAGTCAGCCGCGCGCCCATGCTGATGGCACGCTGCTGCAATTCCGGATCGGCGAAGGCCGTGCGGATTTCTGACGAAAGCCTGTCCACAATCTCACGCGGCATGGCGCGCGGGCCGCCCCACATATGCCAAGGGCTGACATTGAAGTTGTCCATGCCCGCTTCCGCCATGGTCGGCACATTAGGCAATGTAGGCCAGCGTTCAGGCATAGTGATGGCAAGCGGGCGAATGCGCCCCTCCTGTATCACACCCGTATAGCTGGCAAGATTATCCACCGCGATCTGGACATCGCCCGAAAGCATGGCCGGGATGGTCTGCGCCGCGCCACGGAAGGCGACATGCGTCGATTCAATCCCGGCACGCCCAAGAATATAGGCGCCAGACAGATGAATGGTGGTGCCAACGCCGGATGATCCGTAGCTGATGCCGCCGCGCCGCGCCTTTGCCCAGGTGATAAATTCTTGCAGGTTTTGCGCCGGCACATGCTGCGCCGGCACCGCCACCACATTCGGCAAATCCCACATGGCGCTGATCCAGGCGAAATCTTTCTCGGGATCATAAGGCAGGGTTTTGAACAGCATGGGATTGATCACCACGTTATGCATGCTGATCGTGCCAACGGTGTAGCCATCAGGTGTAGCGCGCGCGATTGCTTCCGTGCCGATATTGCCGGAAGCGCCCGAACGCGTTTCGACGATGAAATTCTGCCCCAACCGGCGCGACAGCACTTCGCAGGCAAGCCTGGTCATCACATCCAGCGACCCGCCAGGCGGAAAGCCGACAATCACGCGCACGGGCCGATTGGGCCAGGGCGCTTGCGCAATGGCAGGGCTGGCAAGGCCCGCAGCCAAAGGTGCCAGCATAAGACTACGACGTTTGATCATTGCTTCCTCCCGTTTGGTTATTGTTGTTTCAGCGCGCGTAATCCGGTTCTTCCCGGTCCAGCACACGGCGCCAGGCATTGAGATGGAGCCGCGCATCAAGCTTTTCACCCCAGGGCCCCGTATGGTTGCGGCGGAGATTATCAGGTAGCTTATGCAAAGGCTGACCGGTTTGCATGGCGGTGAGTTGATACATGCAGGTACGTTCCGCCATGTAGCATTCATCGAAAGCGTCATGCACCGTGGGGCCCACCACCGTCACGCCATGGCCGCGCATGAGCATGATGGTCTTATCGCCCATCAGCTGCGCAATCCGGTCCCCTTCTTCATTGCTATGCACCGGCTGATCGCCTTCAGAATCATAAACCGTGCGGTCATTCAGCAGCAGGTTATTGTGATGAGACAGCGCGAATTCCGCCCCCTGCACCATGGAAAGCGCGGTCAGGTGACGCGGATGCACATGGATCACGCAAGTGGCCGCCGGATTGGCTAGATGAATCCGGGTATGGATATGAAAGGCAACCTTGCGGAGTTCCCCAGCACCGCGCAGCACGCGCCCTTCCAGGTCGCAGACAATCAGATCGGATGCCTTCAATTCCTGGAACAAATAACCGCGCGGATTGATCAGGAAGCGCGGTTCCGCCTCGTCCGGTAACATCAGACTGTTATGGTTGCCGATATGTTCATTCCAGCCGAGCCTGGCGCCAATGCGGAACACGGCGGCCATATCGCAGCGCAATTCCCATTCGCGCGCCTCGGCGCGGCTATCGCTCAGTTTTTCAATGATCGCGGCCATCAGCACCCCCTTGGACGAAGCGTTGCGCCAAGCCTTGCACAGAACGGGCGTGCCTGACCATCGGGGCAGGGTGTTGACGCGGGGCGGGCAGACGCGGAGCATTCCCGGCATAGTGAGGACCCCCCCATGGCCGAAGCCAAGCCCGCCGAATTGCCCATCACCGGCTATCTGGACCGTTTTTCCGCGCGCCCGGGCGAAAGCCTGGCCGTAAAGATCAGCGTGCCCC
>CAIMVB010000044.1 GCA_903844785.1 uncultured Rhodospirillales bacterium
CCGCCGAAAAGCGCGGCGCGGCCCACCACGGATGCGCCCTGGGTTTGATCAAGTTTCCCATCCGGCCCAGGAATCGGCCACAGGCAATGCGTATGCGGGTCAATGCCGCCTGGCATGACGATGCTATCGCCCGCTTCCACTACGCGCGCGCGGCCGGGTATCGGCAGGCTGCCTGGCGCGGCGATAGCGACGATCTTTCCGCCAGCAATGCCGATTTCGGCGGGGCCGATGGCATAGGGCGTGACGACACAATTGCCCCGGATCACAAGGTCCATGTTTTAATCTCCGCTAACCGGCTGGCTAAGGCATAAGGTTCGATCATAAAGCCAAAAGCGCTTCAGGCGCGAATCCTGTACCCCTGATCTGGGCAGTGGCGCTTTTATCGGCGCGTTGCCGCTGTTCCGTCAGGCGCACGAGAAATCCGGGCCATATCGGTTTCCGTGACGATAATGCGTTCGCCCACCTGCAAGCCCAATTCATTGGTTTGGGTAATCACCCTCTCGCCGCCGAAATCGGGACGGATGATGAATTCATAGGCTTCGCCGCGCGTGGCGCTTTCCTCAATGGCGCCGCCAACAACACCGCCAGCAAGCGCGCCAACCACACCACCAACGGTGCGGCCGCGCCAATCACCGCCGACCGTGCTACCCAGGAGGCCGCCGCCAACCGCGCCCGCCACAGGGCCAATGCCACTGCGCGTTCCGCTTACCATGACCGGGCGCGCGGCAATAATGGTTCCCCAATAAACCGTACCCTGCGCGCCCAGCATACGGCGATCTACCGTTGTATTGGTTGCTGGCGCGCAGCCTGCGAAAGTAAGCAATAGGGCAGTACAAGCACTACAGAATAGCGGGGACCAACGGTTGCTCATGCTTCTATTCCTTATCTGATAACAGCACAGTAAGGCCATTATAGCATGGCGGCATCCGCTAGATGGCGCTTCTGCGGCTTTTTTGTGGTGCTGCGCCTTACGTAATTGTCAGGTCACTCGCCAGATGGAACAGGCAATCGCCGCGCTTCGTGCGTGCCGGGATGCGCTTGCACATGACAATGCCGGCAGCCTTGAAGGTGATTTCCACCGGTGGCAGCCAAGGCGTTTCTGTGAAGTGAATGCGCGCGGCGGGCGTGCCGATGGATACTGTATCGCCAAGTTCCACCAGCGGTTCGAAAACGCCGTTTTCAGGCGCATAGACATAGTAATCCTGGCCGCGCACATCCAGAAAGCGGGTGGGTGCGGGCGGTTCTACCCAGTCTGACGCCGGCAAAATGCCAAGATGCACCAGCACATTGCGCACGCCGCGTTCAGCAATGGCAAGCCCGGCCCGGTTGACCGTGCCGGACCCACCCAATTCGCTGCCCAGCGCAATCTTGCCACGACGTTCCGCGCCACTGCCAAGGGTTTGATTGCCGCCCTGGCCCTGCGCGCCACCCTGAATATACGTGTAAGGCGCACCAAAAGCGCGCAGCGTTGCCAATTGCTTCTGGAACAATACCGGATCGTTGGATTGCGTTGCCAAGGCGCAAGGCACGTAATTGAGCGATGATCCACCCGAATGCAGATCCATGACAAAATCCGCGAGCGGGATCAATTCGCTGTCGATGTAATGTGCAATCTGGCGCGTAACGGTCCCATCCGGATCGCCGGGGAAAATCCGATTGAGATTTAGATCATCAATGGGCGACACGCGCCGCCCCGCCAGCGCCGCCGGGTAATTGGCCATGGTCATGATGATCACGCGCCCCTTGATGCGCGCGGGATCTA
>CAIMVB010000045.1 GCA_903844785.1 uncultured Rhodospirillales bacterium
CGCCTTGATGATGGCAGCTTGGCGGCGCGGCAAGGCCGACGCGCTGATGCGCCACTCGGACCGGGGATCAAGATACAACGGTGAGCAATTTCAGCGCTTGCTGGCCGACAAAGGCATCATCTGTTCGATGAGCCGGGCAGGCAATATCTGGAATAATTGGGTGATGAAAAGCTTCTTCTTATCGCTGACGAGCGGACGGGCCCCACGCAAGGTCTACCGCACCCGTGACGAAGCACGCGCGGATGCCTACGATAATATCGAGGGCTTCTACAACCTAAAGCTTCGACATTCGAAACTGGACTATCTCAGCCCAATGGAGTTCTAGGCCCGTGTTAAGCCCGCTGAACCAGCAGTCCATCAAACTGCCAGCAGCTCATCATCGCCGCTTGATGCATCACAAAAACGTAGCATAAGCTAACCCACAGATAGGCTGGATACTCAGCTAGCCAGCACGCCAATCAGTCTCAAATCATTTAACTACGGACAGCTGTTGTCGGGCCAATACTGAAACAACCAGCATGATCCGCGCCCTATTGGCCGTGCTGCGGATGGGCGCCGCGTTCAGCCCAGTGGCAGCGCCATATCCAGTGTGGCGCCTTTCAGCACGTTACGGCCAAAAACCAGATGCAGGTTGATCAAACGCTGACCGGGATCGTCCGGATCTGCTTCGACGCTTGTTTCAACCGCAGCACCCGGGCCTGTATCATCGATCAAATCGGTGATGGCAGCGCGTAACATATCGGCCGGGTCCGCCGCCGCTGAGACGGCTTCATGCAGATACAGCACGGTGCGCGCGATACGCCCGGCGGCCAAAGCATAGGGCAGGCTGGCGAAATGGCGGGCCAATTGCGAATCCCCGTCGATCCGCCCGGCGCGCTTAACACTTTGCGCCAGGGGCAGGAAAATCGCGTCGCGGTCTGGCCTGGCTGCCAAGGCGATCAGCCCCGCATCCGCCAAGCTTCCAATCTGGTCCGTGTTTAGCCCGGCTTCAAGCGGCAAGGCAGCGCGCCGGCTTGCCGTGATGGCACGTTCAATAACCACCGGCCCACTAACTTCCACCCCGCCAGCAACCAGGATTTCACTGGGCCAGCCATGGCGGACTAGGCTCGCCGCAATCATAGCGCCGATCACGGCTGCGGCCGAACCGGCCAGCGGGGCACCGACAGTATTGGTGCCTGCGGCAAAGCGCAGCACGCGGTCTTGAGTCAGATCATGGGCGTCACGCAGCCAGGGGCGGTTCCAGCCATAGCCTAGCCAGCGCGCTTCTTCCTTCTGCCTCAGCCCTTCCCAAGCTTCCCAGCCTGTGCCGGCCAGTAATGCGCCGGGATCGCTCATGGCCGCCAATTCGGTTGCGGCGCGGCCGAATAAATCCGATGGGGAATCGACGATAATGGGAACTGAAGCTTCTGCCGCCGCCCCTGCCAGGGCACCGAGTGTCTTGCGTTGTTCGCTCCTGGGATCGAGCGATTCAGCGAAGATGACCGCTTCAGGAAAGCTCGTGTTATTCGCGTGGCAGGCTTTCATTGCCGCCATGACATTCTCGGCCAGCGTTTCGGCCGGGGCGGCAATCACGCGCAGCGCAATGCCTGAACGGGAATCGCAAGCCAAAAGCATCAAGGAAAGGCTGCGCCAAGCGGCTTCCAGGCGCCGTAATTCAGCCGCTTCGCAGATCAGGGCAATTTGGCGTGCCAGCAGCCGATCCACACCATTGGCGCCGCCTGTGGGGCTACCGGAATCGGCATCGCCAGTGTCCAGCATCGAAAAAAGCCGGTCCAGATCCGCCGCCTTGGCCTTCTCAGCACGGTCGTTGGTCGGTGTGACAGCGATGACTTCCGCCAGAAGATGTTCGAAATTCGGGAAATCTCCGCGAAGCGCTTCGCGGGTTTCGCCATTGGCGGCACGGCGGCGCAATTCCAGACCGGCTGCCACTGCCGGCACAGCCCCCGCCAGGGCTCCAGGGGCGAAGTCCTTCAGCGATCGCGGCCTGATATTCACGTGGAGGAATTGCGGCTCACTGCCCAGCAAATTAGGCACAGAAAATGCGGCAACGGCGGCCAGCCCAGGCAATAAATTGTCGCGGCTATCGGAGGTTACGTTTTCATCCAGCGCTGGCCCGCCGAGATCTGCTGCATACCAAAGAATGGATTTGTATTTTTTGCGTTCGGCTGGCCGGGTCCCAAAGCTGAAGGAAAGCTTGGAGCCCTGCCCGAAGGTATCGCCACTGATATCACTCATTAAATTTATCCTTCCTGGCCAGGATGGGGAGACCCAAGCGTGGCGCGGCTTTTATCGAATGTTTAATTCTAACAGCTATAAGTATTCATCCAAGTATAAAAATTTTTATACGCAGATTATTATTTTTATTGATTTGAAATATGAGCAATTCAGACAAGTAATACACGCCCCAAAACATTGGACCGTCAGAAACATTGCTCCTTAGCGCGGGCGCGCGCTGGATTGCCTATTAGAACCGCGTTGATGACGGTGCCTCTTATTCTGATATTCCAAGTGAACTGCCGCCAAGATTGCGCCGATTTTCAGGTAGCAGAGCAG
>CAIMVB010000046.1 GCA_903844785.1 uncultured Rhodospirillales bacterium
CCCAATGCCCGTGCCAAGGGCCGTGATCAGCGTGCCTATTTCCGCGCTGGAGAGCATTTTATCGAAGCGTGCGCGTTCCACATTCAGGATCTTGCCCTTCAGCGGCAAAATCGCCTGAAAGGCGCGGTCGCGCCCTTGCTTCGCGGACCCGCCGGCGCTGTCACCCTCAACGATGAATAATTCGCTTTTCGCCGGATCACGTTCCTGACAATCTGCGAGCTTGCCGGGCAGCGATGATACATCCAGCACGCCCTTGCGCCGCGTGAGTTCACGCGCCTTGCGCGCTGCTTCACGCGCTGTCGCCGCATCCAGGATCTTGCCGACAAGATCCTTGGTTTCCTTTGGGTGGGTTTCAAACCAATGGGAAAGCGCATCGGCGCAAGCCACCTGCACCACGGGCTGCACTTCGGACGAGACCAGTTTTTCCTTGGTCTGGCTGCTGAATTTCGGATCGGGCACCTTCACGGACAGCACGGCGGTCAGGCCTTCGCGCATGTCTTCGCCGGTGAGTGCCACCTTTTCCTTCTTGGCGATGCCTTCCGCCACCTTCGCCACAACGCGCGTCAGTGCCTGGCGGAAGCCCGCCAAATGCGCACCGCCATCACGCTGCGGAATGTTGTTAGTGAAGCAGAGCATGGTTTCATGGTAGCTATCATTCCAGCGGAGTGAGAGTTCTACCTTGATGCCATCCTGTTCCCGCGCGGCCAGGCTGATGGGTACTGCAAAAAGCGGGGTCTTGCCCTTGTCCAACCATTCGACAAAAGCAGTCAGCCCGCCATCAAAATGGAATATTGTTTCCTGCGCTTCAGCATGGCGTTCATCACGCAACTGAATGCGCAAACCCGAATTGAGGAAGGCCAATTCGCGCAAGCGGCGTTCCAGCACAGCAAATTCAAATTCCGTCCGCGTGAAGGTTAGCGCTGAGGGCTTGAAGGTTACTTCCGTGCCATTGGGATGATCAGAAGCGCCAAGCGCGGTGCAGGGCACCACGGTATCACCATGTTCAAAACGCAGCCGATATTCCTGCCCCCCGCGCCAGATCCGCACTTCCATCCATTCGGACAGCGCGTTGACCACGGCCGCACCAACGCCATGCAGGCCGCCTGAAACCTTGTAGGAATTCTGGTTGAATTTGCCGCCGGCATGCAGCCGCGTCAGCACCACTTCGGCGGCGCTGATGCCTTCCTCCGCATGGATATCAACGGGAATGCCGCGCCCATCATCGCGCACCGTGACGCTGCCATCACCATTCAGTGTCAATGAAACACTGGTCGCAAAACCGGCCTGTGCCTCATCCACGGCGTTATCAATGATTTCAAAGGCCATGTGATGCAGGCCAGAACCATCATCCGTATCGCCGATATACATGCCCGGCCGTTTGCGCACCGCTTCCAGCCCGCGCAAGACGGTGATGGAAGCGCTGTCATAGGCTTCAGTTTCGGCGCGCGGCTCATCGCTCATGCCGGTTACGGGCTCCTGTTTGGGAAATGAAGAATCACGAAATTCCTATAGCGTTTTTCGGCGACAAACGCGACCCCGCATCGCGTCAACCGGCAGGAATAAGCTTGCCATCGCCAGCGCTGAATAATCGGCCCAAACCGGCGAGCGGGGCGAAAACCTCAAGATCCGTGCCGGTCATGAAAACCTGGGCGGGCAGGCCAGCCAGCGCGGCGAAAAGCGCTTCCCGCCGGACGGGGTCAAGATGCGCGGCGACCTCATCCAGCAGCAAAAGAGGGGCAAAGCCGCGTGCTTCGGCAATCAGCGTGGCATGGGCCAGTACCACGGAAACCAGCAGCGCCTTTTGCTCACCGGTTGAACAGAATTCGGCACTGATGGATTTCGGCATATGGATCAGGCTCAAATCCGCCTTATGCGCCCCGCGCGCGGCACCCCCCGCCGCCGCATCGCGCCGCCTATCCGCAGCCAAGCCTAGGCGCAAAGCGTCTTCAACGGCGACTGCCGGGGTTTCGGCCAAGGCGGCCAGAATGGGGCAGGCAATCTCCAGCCGTGCCGCGGGAAAGGCGCCCGTGGCGCGGCCCGCCACCAATTCCGCGTTCAGGCGCAGCATCAAAGCGCGCCGTGCCGCCGCCACCGCCACCGCATGCCGCGCCATGGCATCTTCCAGCCCGGCAAGCCAGGAAGGGTCTGCGCGTCCTTCCCCAAGCAACCGGTTACGCTCAGCCATGGCGCTATCATGCGCTGCCACTTCCCGCGCATGGCCCGGTTCCAGCGCCCAGACCAGCCGATCCAGAAAGCGCCGCCGGCCACTCGCCCCTTCCTGGAATAGCCGATCCATTTGCGGCGTGATCCAAACGGCAGCCACGCGTTCGGCCAGCATCGCCTGGCTACGCACCGCCTGACCATCCAGGCGATAGACGCGCCGTTCCGAATGTCCCTCAGGGTCGGTGCCGGTGCCGATATCCATCGCACCCAAGCGTGTTTCAAAGCGTCCCGCCACCGCCCAGGGCAAGCCGGCGCCGGCTTGCTGCCGGCCAAATTCCGCCATACGCGCGCCGCGCAG
This sequence comes from uncultured Rhodospirillales bacterium, assembly GCA_903844785.1. GTDB lineage: Bacteria > Pseudomonadota > Alphaproteobacteria > Acetobacterales > Acetobacteraceae > Neoroseomonas. The sequence goes on from CAIMVB010000046.1 coordinate 2,522, forward strand.
CCCGCGCCCAGGCGCCAGCAGAGATATCGCTTCCAGTAAATTGGTCTTGCCCGCGCCATTTTCGCCCGCGATGCAAATCAAGGATGCGTCGAAAGACGCATCCAAGACCTGCCAGGACCGAAAATCCGAAAGCCGGAGGCGCGAAAGGAAAAGCCCCGGCGCCGTCACACCCGCATCGGCATCAGGACAAACAAAGCTTCCGGCCGGGAGGCATCACGCACAATGGTGGGCGCGGCGCCATCGGCAAAGAGGAATTCCAGCTTGTCTTCGACCAGATCAGTGATGTCGGACAGATACCGCGCCTGGAAGCCGATTTCCAAAGCGCCGCTGGTATAGGCGACATCATCACCTTCCAGATCTTCCTGCGCTTCACCCTGATCAGGGCTTGCCGCCGATACACGCAAATGATTGGTGCCAAGGCTAAGCTTGACCGGGCGCGATCTTTCGCTGCTGATCGCCGCCACGCGCTTCACCGCATCGGCAAAATCCTTGCGCGGCACAACAAGCTTCTTGTCATTGCCGCGCGGGATCACGCGTTCATATTCCGGGAAGGTGCCGTCAATCAGCTTGCTGGTGAGCGTGACAGTGCCAAGCGCGAATTGCACCTTGGTGTCGGAAAGCCGCACCACAATCTCATCCTGGGTTTCTTCGGCAAGCTTGCGGATTTCATTCACCGTCTTGCGCGGAATAATCACGCCCGGCATGGCCTTGGCCCCTTCCGGCAGCGGTTCTTCAACACGCGCCAGCCGATGCCCATCGGTCGCGACAGCGCGCAGCACCGCCTGGCCTTCGCTTTCAGTCGCGTGGATATAAATGCCGTTCAGGTAATAGCGCGTTTCTTCGGTGGAAATGGCAAACCGCGTGCGGTCAATTAAATCCCGCAGCACGCCGGCCTTGATGCTGAATTGCACCGGCATGCGCCCTTCTGTCATGGAAGGGAAATCATCCACCGCCAGCACAGCCAAGCTGGTATTGAAACGGCCTGAGCGCAGCGTGAGTGGCCCATCGCCGCCGCCATGGTCGAATTCAACGCGCGCCCCTTCGGGCAGGTTGCGGATGATTTCGTAAAGGGTTGAAGCCGGCGCCGTGGTGCGCCCCGCGCGCGCCACCGTAACCCCGGCGATATCTTCCACCACCGCAATTTCCATATCGGTCGCGGTCAGTTTCAGCGCCCCGCCGGAACTTGCTTCGATCATGACATTGGCCAGGATCGGGATGGTGTTGCGGCGTTCAACAACGCTTTGCACATGCGTGAGCGCCTTGAGCAGAACCGCCCTATCAACCGAGAATTTCATCGTTCCGACGCCCCGATCCTGTTATGGCGATCTCAGCCGCTACCGGATGGGTCCCGGGGGCAAACCGCCAGTGAAATCCTGCCCGGGCGGCAAACCTGCCGAATCGGCACGGCCAAGCGCCCGGATTCCCTTTCCCATACCAGCCCGGGCGGGGGCAGAAAAGCGGCTTGAGCTCCGGAAAATGGCTGTCGCGGCCGCCTGCTACCTCAGGTTTCCAGCATACGCCGGAGAAGCTCCACATCTTCAGCGAAGGAACCATCCGCCTGCATAAGCTCCGCCACGCGGGATACCGCATGCATGACCGTGGTATGGTCCCGATTGCCAAAGCGCCGCCCGATTTCCGGCAGGGAGCGAGAGGTCAACTGCTTCGCCAGGAACATCGCCACTTGGCGGGGTCGCGCCACATTGCGCGCGCGGCGGGCCGAGGACATGTCCGTCAGGCGGATATTGTAATGTTCGGCGACCTTGCGCTGGATTTCCTCGATCGTGACGCGCCTGTCATGGGCGCGGAGGATATCGTGCAGAACTTCCTGCGCGCCTTCCAGCGTGATGGGGCGGCCGAACAGATTGGCCCAGGCTATCAGGCGATTAAGCGCGCCTTCCAATTCCCGGACATTGGAGGTGATTTTATGCGCGAGGAATTCCATAACGCGCGAGGGCACCGCCACACCTGAAGAAGCCGCCTTGGCTTCCAGGATGGAAATGCGCAATTCGTAAGTGGTGGCGTGCAGATCAGCCACCATACCGCAGCCCAACCGCGTACGCAGCCGGTCTTCAATGCCAGAAAGATCTGAAGGCGATTTATCGGCGGAAATCACAATCTGCTTGCCGGCATCCACCAGCGCGTTGAAGGTATGGAAAAATTCTTCCTGCGTATTGTCCTTGCCGATCAGGAATTGCAGATCATCCACCATCAGCACATCAACCGAACGCAGTGTTTCCTTGAATTCCATGGTGGATTGGCTGCGCAGCGCCGCAATGAAGCGATACATGAATTTCTCGGCACTCATGTAGGCCACATGGCGCGCGGGGTTCTGTTCGCGAATGGCCCAGGCAATGGCATGCATCAGATGCGTCTTGCCAAGCCCAACGCCACCATAAAGAAATAGCGGATTGAAGCCTGGCAGCGCCGGTTTTTCGGCCACGCGCCGCGCGCAGGCATGGGCGAATTCATTGGGCTTGCCGACAATGAAGGTATCAAAAGTAAAGCGCGCATCAAGCGGCGCTGACCAATCGCCGCGCTGATCGGCTAGGCGTGGGGCGGGCGGGGTCAGGCTTTCCGCCAAGGGTGGCGCCGCATTTTCCACGGCATCACCAGACGCTGCGCGGGCGCTGGTAGCAACGCGCAAATCAACCCGACGAATGGCCGAATTTTCTTGCTGCCATAAGGCACGAAGCCGATCACCATAATGGCTGCTGACCCAATCGCGCAGAAAACGCGTGGGCAGGGTAATGGTCGCTTCATCGCCTTCAACAGCAGCGAGTGTCATTTGCCGAAGCCAGCTACGGAATTCTACATCGCCAACTTCGTCGCGCAGCTTGGCGCGGATACGGGCCCATGCTTCTGCCCAGGCAGCAACCCCATGAGGGGCAACGTCATCGCTTTGCTTTCCGATGCTCCGCAAAAACGTATCTCCCTCGCCTTAGAATTATTTAGCCCTGTCACACTACGGTCTTGCAACCATTTTTTTATATCACGCGAAACGCTATCTCACTGATTGGGTCGAAGCAACACGACTATGCGGTCTAGTCCCGATTAAAATATTAAATCGTGAAACCTAAAGACCGATTCATACCCAAGGGCCGGGCTCGCATAGGCGAAACCCGTTCCAAATCCTGAATTTTTTTGAGAAATTTTGTCGTCGCAGAATTAGGCGCCGAGAGACTTCACCCGAGCGGAAAGGCGCGACAATTTGCGCGAAACCGTATTGGCATGCACCACACCCTTGGTCACAGCGCGCTGCATTTCAGGCTGAGCAGCACGAAACGCCGCCTGCGCCGCGGCCTTGTCGCCGCTGCTCACCGCTTCTTCAACCTTGCGCAAAAAGCTACGCACGCGAGACTTGCGCGCCTTATTGCGCGCGGTGCGCTTTTCAGTCTGACGAATGCGCTTACGCGCCGAAGCGTTATTGGCCATGGTTTGTCAATTCGTAACAAGATAGGGAAACGGGGAAGCGAACCACCCCGCGGGAAGCGGGTAACTAGCGTCAGAGCCCCCCTCGCGTCAAGCAGTCCCGCGGGGCACCGCGTATTCCGATCAAATGGACCGGGGCTGAAGCTTTTAAACCCCGGTTTCCTCGGCGCGCGGCTTCGGCTAATGCCCTCAATATGAAGCGCTTCTGGGAAACAGCCCTTGCGGTGCCGCGGCTTGAAGGCGGCTTTGGCGTTGTTTTGGATGGTCGGCCGTTACGCCTGCCGGGCGGCCTGATCCTGGCCACACATAGCCCCACCTTGGCCGAGGCTATTGCCGCCGAATGGCAGGCGGCAGGCGGCACCAAAGGCGGCGAAATGCGCATGGATGATGTGCCCCTCACCCGCCTTTTGGGCACCGCCCAGGAACGCATTGCCCCCGACCCCGAGCCCATGATCGAAGGTATCACCAAATATGGTGAGACTGAGCTGCTGTGTTACCGCGCGGAGGACCATAGGCTGGCGGCACGGCAGGCAGAGGCATGGCAGCCACTCCTGGAATGGTCGGCCCTCGCGCTGGATGCACCGCTACGCATCACCCAGGGCCTGATGCCGGTGCCGCAAGCCCCCGAAAGCCTTGCCGCGCTGCGCAACACCGTGGCCCGCCATGACACGGCCGGGCTTGCTGCCCTTGGCCTTGCGGTGCCCGCCCTTGGCAGCCTGGTTCTTGCCCTGGCGCTGAGCCTGGGCCGGCTGAATGCCGAAGCGGCCCATGAATTGGCGGTTTTGGATGAGGTTTTTCAGGAGGAATTCTGGGGCCGCGACGCCGAAGCCGAGGCACGGCGCGCCAACCGCCTTGCCGAACTGCAACTGGCGGAACGCTTCATGGCCCTTGTTGCAGGCTGAGCCTAAATTCTAAAATCATGCCGCTGCCAATGATTCGTATCGGCGCCGTGCAATCGGCCTTTCCCTTGGAGCTTCGGCCATGAATCTACCCCTACCCCCCGCCTTACGGCGGGCAGCGCTGACGCTGGCCATTCTTGCGCCCTTGCTACCGGCACCACCAAAGGCCGAGGCATTTCTGGAAGACCCCTTTGGGCTTATCGGCGTGGCGCCCACCGATGCGGGCGGCAAGACCGCGACCATGGGGCTTGGCTTCACGCGCACACGCAATGACGGGAACCGCAATCTTTACGGCGGCGCCGTGGAAGCAGAAGCGGGTTTGGTGCAAGGGCTCGATCTGCGCTTTGCGCAGACAATGGAATATGGCCCCACAGCGCCCTACCCATCCGATGATGCCGCCAAAATATGGGGCGGACTCACGCAGCTTGGCCTGCGCTGGCAATTTCTGGAAGAAGACGGCTGGCGCCCGGCGCTTGGTGTGTTCGGCGCGCTACGCACCGCCTATGGCGAGACCAGCCGCCCTTCGCAAAGCGGCCAGATTGTTGGCCTGCTGAGTAAGACTCTGATCGAGGGCGAACGTAAATTGGCGCTGACGGTGAATGCCGGCTGGTCGGAACTGTTCAATGCCATGCCGGGCGAAAGATCGGGGCGCTATGAAGGCGCCATAGGGCTCGCGCAGAATATCGGCGCGGCAACGTCGCTTGGCGTGAGCTACCTGCTCAATCAGCAGGATCATGGGGAAAAGGATCAGAACATCATCGCCGTGGGGCTGTGGCATCGGCTTGGTGATACGGGTCCAATCCTTGGCTTTGGTGCCGGCGCAGGGGTTGGCGATGATTCACCTCGCTTTCTGGTTTTCGCTTCTGCCAAATGGGTTTTTGGCCCATGAGGCGCGCGAGAAATCCAGCCGCTGATCCGCGCTTCAATAAGCCGTCAGGCCACCATCCACGGGCAGGATTTGGCCGGTAACCGAAGCCGCCGCAGGGCTCGCCAGATAGGCGATGGCCGCCGCCACTTCTTCGACGCTCGGAAAGCGCCCGATTGGAATGCGGTCCAACATCCGTTGCCGGCGCGCCGGTTCAGCCAGCATGAGTGCGCGCGATGGTGTCAGCACCGTGCCAGGTGCCACTGCATTCACGCGTATGCCCGCCTTGGCCCATTCAATCGCCAGCGCGCGGGTCATTTGCACAATGCCGCCCTTGGAAATGCTATAGACTGACCGATCCGCGATCCCGACCAGCCCATGGGTGGACGCGACACCGATGATGACGCCGGGGCGGCCTTCAGCCATGCAGCGCGCCGCCATGCGGGCTGAGAGAAAATAGCCGCCCTTCAAATTCACATCCATCACCTGATCCCATTCAGACCAGGTCACATCAACAGCAGCCTTGCCTAGCGTGCAGCCAGCATTATTGACCAGCACGCCAATCGGTCCGAAGGCTTGGTCCGCGGCCTCCATCAGCGCGGTGATGCTTGCTTCCTCGCGCAGATCAAGCGGCAGGCCAAGCGCGCGGCGCCCCCTTGCAGCAATGCCGTCAATCGTTTCCGCAAGGCTGGCGGTGGCAAGGTCGGTCACAATCACATCATGCCCGGCATCAGCCAATGCCCAGGCGGTGGCTTGGCCAATGCCTTCGGTGGCACCGGTGACAAGGGCAGTCTTGCAGGGCAGGGCTTCGGTCATGGCAGGCTCTCACATGCGCTCACGCCGCGCTGGGTTCAGGCTTCAATCGCCTGATAGGCAAGCATATTGATCAGGCGGCGATAGCGCTGGCGCAATTCGCCCGGCGCATGGGCCATGAAAACCACGCTCAGGCGTTCCGCCGGATCGGCCCAGAAATAGGTACCCCAAACGCCGGACCAGCCAAAAGCACCCGGCGCGCCCATGAAGCCCGAGCCACCGCGCGCAAGCCGCACCGCCACTGCCAGGCCAAAGCCATAGCCTTCCAGCGCAGCATCCATGCCGGCCACGCGGTTTTCAATGCCACGCAAATGGTCAGATGCCATCCAGGCAACCGTTTGCGGCGCCAGCACGCGCACGCCGTTCAATATGCCACCAGCGCGCAGCATTTCAGCGAAGCGCAAATAATCGCTCGCGGTGGAAACCAACCCGGCGCCGCCGGTTTCCATCTTCGGCGCCGTCAGCGGCGCGGCGACGGATTGCGGATCTCCCGTAATGGGGTCCTTCTCGAAGGGCTTGGCAAAGCGCGCAAGTTTCTCGCGCGGCAGCACATAGCCGGTTTCTGCCATGCCGAGCGGTGCGAAAATGCGCTCCCGCATGAGCGTGCCGAGCGAAGCACCGCCGGCGCGTTCCGCAACGGCACCCAGCACATCGGTGGAAAGCCCATATTCCCAGACCGTCCCCGGATGATGGCGCAGCGGCAAGCCGGCCAACGTCTGCGCGAAGCTTTCCGTATCCATATTCTCGGCCACCCAGAAGGAACCGGGTGGGGCGATGGCATGCACTGCCGAACCACCACGCCCGCCATAAACCAGACCAGTGGTGTGGCGCATGGCATCCTGCACCGTCATGGGGCGTGCCGCGGCTTCGGTTTCAATTGGGCCATCACCTGCCAGCATCGCGGGGGTTGGCTTCGCCACCTGCATTTTCATAAGCGGCGGCAACCAGGCACCGACCGGATCTGTGATCAACAACCGGCCTTCTTCAATCAGGGAAAGCGCAGTCACGCCCGCCACGGGCTTGGTCATGGACGCGATGGAGAAAATCGCATCCGCCTGCATGGGTGTGCGGCTTTCGGGGTCCTGCCAGCCAATCGCTTCCAGATGTACCAGCTTGCCATCCCGCGCAATGGCAACAACGCAGCCGGGCAGCTTACCCGCCGCGATTTCACGCTCCATGGCTGGGCGGATGCGGGCAAGCCGCGCGGGTGACATGCCCACAAGTTCGGGCTTGCTGACTGGCAAGGGCGGTGTCGCGGTTTCAATCACCGGGCTCATGATGCGTTATCTCCGACAAAGGGATTGCCCTGGCGTTCCGCACCGAAGCTTGAAGCCGGGCCATGGCCGCAGAGGAATTGAATGTGATCGCCCAGCGGGAACAGTTTTGTCCGAATGGCGTTCAGCAGGGCCGCTGTATCGCCATAGGGAAAATCAGTCCGCCCGATGGAACCCTGGAACAGCACATCCCCCACAAAGGCGATGCCCATCGCGGCATTGACGAACACGACATGTCCAGGCGTATGGCCAGGGCAATGCAGCACATCAAAGGCGATGCCGGCGATATCCACTTGATCGCCTTCTTCAAGCCAGCGGTTGGGTGTGACGGGGCGGCATTCCAGCCCGTATTTCGCGCCCTGCGCGACCAGGCCTTCCAACAGAAACGCATCCGCAAGTTGCGGGCCTTCAATCGGCACATTGCCGAGCGCTTCGGCCAGTTCCGCCGCGCCGCCGGCATGGTCCATATGGCCATGGGTCAGCAGGATGCGGTCAATCGCAATGCCCGCTTCGGCAATGGCGGCTTCGATCTGCGCGACATCGCCGCCTGGGTCTATGACCACGCCACGCTTGGTTTCCTGATCCCAGATCAGGGCACAGTTTTGCTGGAAGGGCGTGACGGGGATGATGGCTGCGGCGAGTGACATGGGGGGAAAGCTGGCCCGAACCGCGCCAAAGGTAAAGCGGGTCTATTCGATCTTAAGGCCCGTTTCGCGGATCAATTGCCGTACCAGATCGCGGTCCTTGCGGATACGTTCGGCGAAAGCATCCGCGCTTTCCACCACCACATCATTGCCAGAAGCAGCCAGGCGCTGGCGCGTCGGTTCATCGGTGGTGGCGTGGCGCAAGGCCGCTTCCAGCCGAGCGCGGACCGGCGCAGGCGTGGCAGAGGGCGCGAAAAGCCCGTTCCAACTGGTCAGATCAAAACCGGGAAAGCCGCTTTCGGCCAAGGTGGGCAAATGCGCCAAGCTGCCGCGACGCTCCCCGCTGGTCAGCGCAATGCCGCGGGCGCGGTCATTTTGAATGATGGGCGCGAAGCTATTGGCCGTGCCAATGGCGCCATCAATATTGCCAGCCGCGACATCGCGGGCACTTTCGGCGCCGCCACGATACGCCACATGTTCCATCTTGATGCCTGCACGCAATTCCAAAAGCGCGCCGGCCAAATGGCCGATGGTGCCAATGCCCGGCGTGCCATAGGTGAAGCCCGGCTTTGCCTTCACGGCGGCGATGAATTCCGCGACATTACGCGCCGGGTAATCGCGCTTCGTCACCAGCACATAGGGCAGCGCCACCGCCTGGCCAATCGGCACAAAGGCTGTTTCGTAATCAAAAGGCAGGCCGCGATGGATCAGCGGTGCGACGGCAAAGGCAAAGCTTTCAAAGAACAGCGTATAGCCATCAGCGGGCGCATTGGCGACAACGCCCGCGCCAATCGTGCCACCGCCGCCGCTGCGATTTTCCACAATGATATTCTGTCCCAGAAATTCCGACATGCGCGGTATCAGCAGCCGCATCACGGTATCCGATTGCCCACCCGGCGCATAAGGCACCACCACGCGAATGGGGCGCACTGGAAAATCCTGCGCGCGGGCGATCACGGGCGCAGCCAGCAGGGCGCTTGCACTCAACATTAGGGAACGGCGCTGCATCGCTTCTCTCCTCAGGCGCTTTCGGCGGGCGGCACGCTGCCAGGGCGCGGTGCGATCGGTAAAAGCTTGTCCAGGCCACTCATTTTCTCAAACAACGCTGCCACCTGCAAAGCCCGCGCATCCTGGCGCGGGGGCGCCACGATATGCAGCCCAATGGGCCTGCCATATTGATCAAAGCCACAAGGCACCGCGACTGCGGGGCAGCCCGCCAAGGTGGCGAAGGCATTGATCAGCGACCCACCCATATAATTATCCAGCTTCTTGCCGCCGATACTCTCCGGCGCGCGCAGCATCACATCGAAGGCCGGTGTGGCCGCGCCTGGCGTGATCAGCACATCATAGCGCTTGAACAAATCGCGCATGCTGATGAAGAAGCGCCGGCGTTCATGTTCTGCCCAAGCAAGCCGCGATGTGGTTTCCTTCAAGCCGCGTTCGGTCTGCCAGATGATGTCGGGCTTCAGCTTATCGCGATGCTCCAGCAGCATTTTTTCGCGGTCCACCACGAAATGCTGGCTGCGCAGCACCAGAAATGCCTCGTTCAAATCGCCAAGTTCGGGATGCGCTTCTTCCACCACTGCGCCAAGCGCTTCAAAGCGGCGCACTTCGCGCGCACAAATCGCCTCCATCTCCCGGTCCATCGCCAAGGTGCCGCCAAAGCCCGCCGTAAAGGCGATGCGCTTCGGCGCCTCAGCCTCGGCCGCTGCCACCGCCGCGGCATAGGAACGCGCGGGCGCTTCCCAGGTGAGAGGATCAGCCAAATCCCAACCGGCCATGGTGTCCAGGAACAGCGCCAGGTCTGGGATATTGCGCGCCATCGGCCCATTTACCGAAAGCGGCGAATAGAGATCATCCGCCGTGCCGCGCGTCACGCGCCCGGGCGAAGGGCGCAGCCCCACCACGGAACAATAGGTCGCGGGGCGGCGCAGTGACCCGCCATGATCAGACCCATGCGCGAGCCAAACCTGCCCCGTTGCCAGCGCCACCGCACCACCGCCCGTGGAACCGCCGCAGGTGAGCGATGTATTCCAGGGGTTGCGCGTGCGCCCGAAAACCTCATTGAAGGTGGAACCACCCGCACCGAATTCCGGCGTATTGGATTTGGCAATTACAATGCCGCCCTTGCGTTCGATGCGTTCAACCACCGGGTGGCTTTCACGCGGCACGTAATCGGCAAAAATCGGGCTGCCATAGGTGGTGCGCACGCCGGCCACTTCCGCCAGATCCTTGATCGCCACAGGTATGCCGCCAAGCCAGCCCGCTTCGCCTTCCGCTTCGCGCCGCTTACCCGCCATCAGCGCGCGGGCATGATCGCGCGCACGGTCCAGGCAAAGTGTCGGCAGGGCATTCACATCGCCATCCACGGCGGCGATACGCGCTTCGGCCGCATCAATCAGGTCAAGCGGGGTGATCTCACCTGCCTTCAACTTCGCGGCGGCTTCGGTCGCGCTCAAGCGGATTAATTCATCAGACATACGGGTTTCCTCAAGGGTCCGATTAGGCTAGCAGCAAACCAAGCCAGGAAAAGACCCCCATGTATAACCCCCCCTTATTCCGCGAAGAACGCCCGGAAATCCTGCACGCGATTATTCAGGAAGCGCGCCTTGCCATTCTGGTTAGCGCCAGTGCGGATGGGGTGCCGGAAGCAACCCACCTGCCGCTGCAATTAGCCCCAGATGAAGGCCCGCATGGGACGCTTTATGGCCATCTGGCCAAGGCAAATACGCATTGGCGCGGCCTTGCCGCCGCGGGGCGGGCGCGCGCGATATTCCTGGGGCCGGAGGCTTATGTCTCCCCATCTTTCTATGCCTCCAAAAAGGAACACGGAAAGGTCGTGCCGACCTGGAATTATGTCGCGGTGCATGCCATCGGCGCGGTTGAAATTTTTGAAGATACGGCGCGGCTGCATGCGCTGGTGGATCGGCTGACCAATCACCATGAAGCGCCGCGCGCGGAACCTTGGGCGGTTTCAGATGCGCCGGAAAGCTTCGTAGCATCGCAACTCAAGGGCATTGTCGGCCTTAGGTTCGAAATCGAAAGCCTGATCGGCAAACGCAAGCTCAGCCAGAACCGGCCGGAACAGGATAAGCACGGCGTGATTGAAGGCCTGGGCAGCAGTCAGGATGCAAAGGACCGCGATGTGGCGGCGCTCATGCAACGGGGTGTTTGAGCCCACATCACATCACTGCTTCAGGGCCAAAACTCGGAATGAAAACACGGCCATCGGAACGCACACCTGGGGCGGGGGCTAGGCCCGCTGCTGCGCGGGTCACTTCCGCAATCAGCCACGCCATGTCGCCTTCCAGGCTGTAAAGCCGCCCGGAATCGCCCGCGCGATAATTGGCGGTAACACGTACACGCAATTCTTGCCCGGCCACGGCGGTGGAACAGGCCACATGTTCGGTGCCCTGCCCCTGCGCCATATTGCGCCCCGTCACGCAGCGCTGCGAAGGCGCATCTGGAATCCACACCATACGCATGCGCGCCACATTGCCCGGCGCATAGGCGCGCACCACGGCCTTGCTCGCATCATAACCCGCGGCAATGGCAGGTGAGGCCAAGCCATCAGGTAGCACCATGCCATGATCATTCACCGCAACGGTTGCCCAGGTGCCGGTGCCGGGCAAAGTGTAGCGCACATAAAGCGCGGTCAGGCCATTGCGCGCGATGGCGCCATCATCAGGCGGGCCAACCGCGCGCACCCAATTGCCGATGCGCAAGGGAAGCCGCGCCGCCACCGCTTGCGTTGCGGCCGATGGCCCCGCCGGCGGCATTTGCATGGCACCTGGCGCCGGGCCCGCGCGCTGATCAATGGGTGTTATGGTCACATCCGGCACGGGTGCCAGGCTGACCGGCGTGGCCCCAGGCGGTAACGCCTGTTCGGCGCAGCCCAACGCCAATGGGGCCAGCAGCAGGGCCAGCGCCGCGCGGCGCATTACACGCGCTCACTAATCTTGATGGCGATTTTGCAGCCGGTTTTGATCGCAGCACTCAACAGCCGATAAGCGGGTGCCTGTTCTGCCTCATGCTCCAGCCCCGTGTCGCGATGTTCCAGCTCCTCGGCACGGAAGCGGGCGATATCGGTGCGCAGTTCCGCCTCATCATCGCCAAGCGTGGCTTCCTGGGCGCGGTAATGCTCATCAATCGCTTCTTCCACCGCCACAGTGCAGGCCATGGCGCCGCGATGGCCAAGCAGCGCGGTTGCCGCCCCAAGTGCGAAGCCCGCCACATGCCAGAAGGGCAGCAAAGCGGTTGGGCGTACGCGGCGTTCACCAATCAGCCGAGAGAAAGTGTCCAAATGGACCTGTTCCTGCGCCTTCATATGTTCGATCAAGGGGCCGTATTTGGTGCGCCCCAGTACGGCCAATTGGCCCTCATAAATCCGTTTAGCGCCATATTCGCCGGCATGATCCACGCGAATGGTGCGTTCCACCACCTCACGCGCCGTGGGGTCACCGGGCAGGCGGTATTCGGCGGTTTTCTCGTTCATGCTTTGGCTCCTTGCCGGGCGAGGCGGAGGCTCAGCACCCCCAGGCCCAGACCATAGATCATATTCATTGCCGCCATTGAAATGGGAAGGCCGGAAATAAGAAAGGCAGGGGCATCGCAAGGCTTATTCGGGATGGGGGCCAGGCTTTTCAGCATATCATCAATGCTCATCGCCCCCCCGGCTGTGGCCGCCTTGCAGCCTGCCAAGGGAGATGGCCAGAAGCCTTGCTCCACGCCCAGATGAAACCCGCCCAAAAACCCAGAGGCCAGGGCCGCAAGCCCCGCCAAGGCCAGCAATATGCCGCTTTGGCGCGGGAGAAGCAGCGCCAGCGCGGCCAGCCCAGCCGCCGCCCAATAGGGCCAGCGCTGCCACAGGCAAAGCTCACATGGCGCCAATCCCAGCCAGGTTTCGCTGGCTTGGGCGAACAGCGGCGCGGCGGCGGCCAGGGCCAGAATGATCAAGGCGCGTTTCATGGCTCAGAGATTGCGCGCCCGCGCGCCGCTTGCAACTGGACCCGCCGGGCGCCGCCCTTTAGGCTGATCACAGGCAAGGGAGATCAGCCATGCGCAAGCTTTGGGGCCGCACCAGTTCCAGCAATGTGATGAAGGTGCTTTGGACGATGGAGGAACTCGGCCTTTCCTATGAAAGGATTGATGCCGGCGGCGCCTTTGGCCGCACCAAGGAACCGGAATACCGCGCCATGAACCCCATGGGCCTGGTGCCGACCCTGCAGGAAGATGATGGCTGGGCGCTTTGGGAAAGCAACACGATCTGCCGGTATTTGTGCATCACCTATGCGCCGGAAAGCGGGCTTTACCCCAAGGATGCGCGCAAGCGCGCCGAGGTGGAAACCTGGATGGATTGGACCCTTGGCCATTTGACCGCGCCGATGGTGACAATCTTTTTCACCCATGTGCGCCTGCCGGAACCGGAACGGGATTGGAAAGCCGAAGCCAAGGCGCGTGATGAAGCCGGTAAGCTTTGGGGTATTATCGAAAAGAAATTGGAAGGCCAGCGCTTCCTTTGTGGGGATGAGCTGACCCTGGCTGACATTACGCTTGGCTGCTGGGTGCATCGCTGGCATGTCATGCCGATTGAACGGCCCAGCCTGCCCAATCTGCGCCGGCTTTATGATAGCTTGATGACGCGCCCAGGCTTCACCAGCCATGTTGCGCTGCCACTTTCTTGAGGGAGAATAGTCATGACCGCTACCACAACCAGCCATGCCGAAGGTTCGGAATTCATCCGCGGGCTGCGCCCTTTCTTTGAATATCGTGATCTTGGCATCAAGGGTGCGACCGATGGCGCCTTTGGCGCGCATGTCATCCGCGCCATTCCGGGGGCGCATGCCACCGGGCAATGGCACAACCATAATCTGAAGTTTCAGATGTTCTTCGTGCTCAAGGGCTGGGTGCGCTTTGAATATGAAGATATCGGCGTGAAGGAATTCCGCGCTGGCGATAGCTGCTATCAGCCACCCTTGGTGAAGCATCGTGAAATCGCGCATTCTGAAGATCTGGAATTGATCGAAATCACGGGCCCGGCGGAATTCGAAACGCAGGATGTCTGAACCGTGCGGGGTGACCCGCACGACAAAGGAAAAATCGTAATGTCGCGATCTGTGATCGTGCTGGGTGCCGGCATGGTGGGCGTTTCCATCGCGCTGCATTTGCAGCGCCGCGGCGCGCAGGTGGTGCTGCTGGACCGCGCGCCGCCGGGCGAAGGGGCGTCCTTTGGCAATGCTGGTTTGATTCAGCGGGAAGCGGTGCATCCGCATCCCTTCCCGCGCGATATCGCAACCCTTTGGCGCATGGCGCAGAACAGATCGGTGGATGCTTCCTATCACCCATCGGCCTTGCTCAAGCTGGCGGAGCCTTTGTTCAAATATTGGTGGCATTCGGCGCCATCACGCTATCGGCCCATCGCGGAAGCCTATGCGCGGCTGATCGTGACCTGCATTGATGAACATGTGGCACTCACGCGCGGTACGGAAGCAGCTTCCCTACTCCGCCCCATTGGCTGGATGCGGCTTTACAACAAACAGCCAGAATTGAACGCCGCCATTGCCGAAGCCGAAATGCTGAAGCGCGAACACGGCGTGAATTACGCGCTGCTGGATGAAGCCGGCATCGCGGCGGCAGAACCGCACTTACTGGTCAAGCGCCTTGGCGCCGTTCATTGGACCGACCCGCTTTCGGTCAGTGATCCGCAGGCGCTAACGCTGTTTTATGCGCGGCTTTTCACCGATGCTGGCGGCCAAATCCTGCGCGGCGATGCCATGTCGCTCGCGCGCCAAGGCGCTGGCTGGCGCGTGCAAAGCAGTGCTGGCCTGCATGAGGCAGAACAGGTGGTGATTGCGCTTGGTTCAGCCTCCACAAAACTTACGCAGCGCTTCGGCTATGCGCCGCCACTATTCGGCAAGCGCGGCTATCACCGCCATTACCGTATGCAGGGCAATGCGGTGCTCAATCATGGCTTCCTGGATGCCGATAGCGGCTTTGTGCTGGTGCCGATGCGCGCTGGCGTCAGGCTGACCACAGGGGCGGAATTCGCGCCCGATGATGCGCCGAAAACCCCGGTGCAATTGGAGCGCGCAGAACCACTCGCGCGTGGGCTGCTGCCGCTGGCGGAAGCGGTGGAAGAAGAACCCTGGATGGGGGTGCGCCCCTGCACGCCGGATATGCTGCCGATTATCGGCCCCCTGCCGGGCCAAGCCGGCGCCTGGTGCGCCTTCGGGCATGCGCATCAAGGCTTCACCCTGGGGCCAACCACCGGGCGACTGGTGGCGGAGATGATGATGGGCGAAGCGCCCTTCATTGACCCCGCGCCCTATCGCCCAGCGCGTTATTAAATCGGGGCGCTTCGCCAAGGGCCAAAAATCAGTTATTAGGGCAAAGTATCGATCGCCTTTTAATCGGAATATTCGATGATTGCGCTGCCCACACCCCAGCAGCTTCGCTACCTGGTGGCCTTGGCCGAATATGAGCATTTCGGCCGCGCCGCTTCGGCCTGCGGGGTTACGCAATCCACGCTTTCCGCCGGTATGATCGCGCTTGAGCGGCAATTGGACGCTGCGATTTTGGAACGGACCGGCGCCAAGAAGCCGGTCTTCACCCCGCTTGGGGCAGAACTCATCCAGCGCGCGCGCATCGCCCTTGCCGCGCTGAATAGCTGTGTGGAAACCGCCAGCGCGGCGCGGGAGCCACTCTCCGGCCCGATACGCTTGGGCGTAATCCCAACCATCAGCCCCTTCCTGCTGCCGCGACTGATGCCAAGGCTCAGGGCTGATTTCCCGCGGCTCCGCCCCTGGCTGCGGGAAGATTTGACCGAAAGGCTGGTGGAAGCCCTCGAATCCGGGCGGGTTGATCTGCTTTTGCTCGCTCTGCCCTGTGATTGCGGCGGTGCGGAGACGCTCAGCATTGCCGAAGACCCGTTTCTGCTCGCCTGCCCGGCGGATCATGCCCTGGCCGAGCGCACCAGCATCGCCCCGCGCGCGTTGATGGATGAAAAACTATTGCTTTTGCAGGATGGCCATTGCCTGCGCGATCATGCGCTGGCCGCGTGCGGGCTTTCTGGCGCGCTGACCGCTGAGGAATTCGCTGCCACATCGCTCCATACGCTGGTGCATATGGCGGCAAGTGGGCTTGGCGTTACGCTTTTGCCGCGCTTGGCCGTGGCCGGTGGTGTTCTGGCCGGCACAGGGTTGGTGACCCGGCCCTTGGAAGGCGGCATGAGCCGGCGCATCGGGCTTGCCTGGCGCGCCCGCAGCCCAAGGGCTGAGGAATTCCGCGCCTTGGCACCGGCCATTGCCGCGGTGATGCAGGAATTATAACGCTACCCTGAAGGAGAGGCGCTGATGGCGGGTTTCGATCTTGGGCGAGTGATCGGGGCGGTCTTGTCCGGGGCTGCGGCCCCAAGGCGTGGCAGCCCCATTGGCTATGGCAGGCGTGCGCCCAGTGGCAATGCGCAATTGGGGCGTGCTCTGGCCGGGCTTGCGGGCCTTGCCATTGAAGCACTGCGGCGCAGCCAAGCGCCCGCACCAGCACCCGCGCCACCGCCAAGGCCGGCTCCTCAAGGCAAGGCAGGGGGTGGTTTCGATTGGGCCGGGCCGGCAAAGGCAAGTGGCGGCGCTGCCCCCATTAAAAAGGCCCCGGGCCAAGGCGGGCTGAAGGATGCGCCGGCCAACCCAAACCCTTGGGGTGATGCGCCCGGTGCCACCAAGCCCACCACCGATCCTTGGGCGCCCATCACTGCCGAACCGGATGAGGAACCCAGCGCCGAAAGCGCCGAAGCCCTGCTGATGCTGCGCGCCATGATCGCCGCCGCCAAAGCCGATGGCGCGATAGATGCCGAAGAACGCGCCCGTATCGCCGCCCAATTGGATGGCGCGGGCCTAAGTGCCAAAGCGCGGGACGCGGTACTGGCGGATTTCGACAAGCCGCAAAGCCCCGCAGCGCTTGCCAAGCAGGCGAGCGACCCGATGCTGGCCGCGCAGCTTTACGCCGCTGCCGTGGTGGGCGCTGGCGAAGTCGCCGCCGCCGAACGCGCCTGGCTTGATGAATTCGCCAAGGCGTTGAAACTGGACCGCGCCGCTACGGCGGCGATCGAAGCACGACTCACATAGGGCTGAAATCATGGATGGCTTGACCCCAGAACAGGCAAGGCTGCGCGACCGGGCGCGGGAATTGGCCCGCGAAGCGGCAGCGCAAGCGGCCGAGACGGATCGCTCCGGCGCCTATCCCTGGCCCATGGTGCGGCGCATGGCGGAAGCGGGCTTCACCGGCCTGACAGTGCCGCGCGCATGGGGCGGGCCGGGTGGCGATTATTTAGACGCGGCCCTGGTGATTGAGGAATTCTCCAAAGCCTGTGCGGTGTGTGGCCGCATCGCGGTGGAAGCCAATATGGGTGCCATTGGCGCCATCATGGCCTATGGCACGGATGCCCAAAAGCGCATTGCGGCTGATTTGGTGCTGGCCGGCGACAAGCCCGCCATCCTGATCACGGAACCGGAAGCGGGTTCAGCCGCGACGGAGATGACCACGCGCGCGGTGCGCCATGGCGATACCTGGGTGATCAATGGGCGCAAGACCTGGATCACCGGGGGGGGGGTTTCCCGGCTCCATCTGATTTTCGCCCGCGTTATCGAAGATGGCCGCGATCAGGGGATTGGCGGCTTTCTGGTGGCGCGCCAGGGCGATGGCCCGCCGCCTGGGATTAGCTTCAAGCGCATCCCCTCGCTTGGGCTTTGCGGCATGCCGGAAGCCGAGACCGAAATCGCCGGCCTGGAAGTGCCCGATTCCATGGTGCTGCGCCCGCCGGGTGGCTGGGCGCGCGGCTTTGGCCGGCTGATTGATGCCTATAATGGCCAGCGCGTAGGTGCGGCGACGGTGGCCTTGGGGCTCGCCGCCGGGGCCTATGAACATGCTTTGGACCGCGCCCAAACCCGCCGGCAATTCGGCCGGCCGATTGGGGAATTCCAGGGCCTTGCCTGGATGCTGGCGGATATGTCCATCGAAGTGGAAGCCGCCCGCGCCTTGGTGTGGCGCGCGGCGAAAAGCGCGGGGCCCAATGGCTTCCCGGACCGGCTGGCGGCCGCCCAGGCCAAGGTGCTGGCCGGCGAGATGGCGATCCGCGTGACGAACCAGGCTTTGCAGGTTTGGGGCGCGGCAGGCTATTCGCGCGACAACCCGATGGAACGCTATTTGCGCGATGCGCGTATGTTCGCCATTGCCGGCGGCACGGCGCAGGTGCTGCGCACCCAGGTGGCCGAACAGATCATGGGCCGGAAACTGCCGCAGACGCGCGATGGCTTCCTCCGCATCATGGAAGAAGAACGCCGCGCGGCG
>CAIMVB010000047.1 GCA_903844785.1 uncultured Rhodospirillales bacterium
AATGCGCCGGTGTGCTAACCAGCGCAGTGCCGCGCCAAATGATTGAAGTGCTGCGGCCAATCCGGGTGGAAGACGCCCAGGGTGCCTTTGCGGAGCTTCGCCCCAATTCGGAAGCCGCCCTGGATGCGGCGCTGGATATTGATTACCCCAATACGGCTATCGGCCATCAATCCCTGACCTTCCGCCTGACCCCGGACGCGTTTCGCACCATTCTGGCAGATGCGCGCACCTTTGGCCTGGCCGAGGATGTGGAAAGGCTGCGCCAAGCTGGCCTCGCCCTGGGTGGCAGCCTTGCCAATGCCGTGGTGGTGGATGGGCCAAATATCCTGAACCCCGGCGGGCTGCGCCATCCGGATGAATTCGTCCGCCACAAGATGCTGGACATGGTGGGCGATCTGGCCCTGGCCGGTGCGCCTCTACGTGCCCGCTTTACCGGTAGCCGTTCTGGCCATGCGCTGAACAACCAATTGCTGCGTGCCCTTTTCGCCGATAGCACTGCCTGGCGGATGGTAGGTGAGGTAGCCGCGCCGGAAGCCGCCCGCGCGCTACGGGCCAAACAAAAGGTACCGGCTTTCGCCTGAGATCCAGTCCTTGCGGCCGGGCGATTTCACCAACGGCAAATCTGGCCTATATCGACAGTGTCTTTCTGTTGATCCAGGAATCATGCGCCGTTTCTTACCCATAGCCCTACTCCTTGCCCTGGCCGCTTGTGGCAGTTCCGCCCCAACGCCCGGTACCGGCGCGGACCCGTCCCTTACCCGGCGCGTGACAGCGAATGCGGCGGATGAAGAACCGCAAGCGCTTTACGCGCTTGGCATGCAAAGCCTGCGCGCGCGCAATTACGCGCGCGCGGTGGAATATTTCGATTCCATCGAACGGGAACACCCCTATTCCACCTGGTCCACAAGCGCGAAGCTGATGGCGGCTTATGGCGATTATCTGCGCAACCGTTACACGGAAGCGATTGGGGCGCTTGATCGCTTCATTCAATTGCACCCGGCGCATCGTGATATCGCCTATGCCTATTACCTGCGCGCGCTTTGCCAATATGAACAAATCACTGACGCGCAGCGCGACCAGCGCCAAACCACCATTGCCATGGCGTCCTTGCAGGAAGTGATCAATCGCTTCCCCGATAGCGCCTATGCCCGCGATGCACGGCTGAAGATTGACCTGGGCCGAGACCATTTGGCTGGCAAGGAAATGACCGTTGGGCGCTTCTATCAGCGCCAAGGCCTGCATCAGGCGGCCATTGGCCGCTATCGCCGTGTGGTGGAGGATTTCCAAACCACCAATCACGTGCCCGAAGCGCTGCATCGGCTGGTTGAAATCTATCTGAACCTTGGCCTGGTCGAAGAAGCCCGCCGCAATGCCGCGGTGCTTGGCTATAATTACCCAGGCAGCGACTGGTATGCCGAAAGCTACGCGCTGCTGGTGGAAGCGGGTGCGGAGCGCCGTGGTGAGCGTCCTGGCTTTGTCAGCCGGATGCTGAACAAGATTTTCTGATCAGCGGGCGGCGCGCCAATGCTCGCCTCTCTCGCCATTCGCGATGTGGTGTTGATTGAAAAGCTTGACCTGAGTTTTGACGCTGGGCTTGCGGTACTCACGGGTGAAACAGGCGCGGGGAAATCCATTTTGCTGGATAGCCTGGGGCTTGCGCTTGGCCAGCGCGCGGAAGCGGGGCTGGTGCGCGCAGGGCAGGCGCAAGCAAGTGTTGCCGCAGCCTTCCTGCCCAGCGCTGATCACCCATGTTTCGATATTCTGCGCGACCAAGGCATCAGCGCGGAAGATGAATTGGTGCTGCGCCGCGTGCTGCAAGCCGATGGCAAATCCCGCGCCTTCATTAATGACCAGCCAGTGAGTGTGGCTTTGCTGAAGCGCCTGGGTGCCACTTTGGTGGAAGTGCAGGGCCAGCATGAACAGGTGGGGCTGGCTGATCCCACCACCCATGCCGGGCTTTTGGATGCCTTCGGCGCTTTGGATGCGGAACGCGCCGCGACTGCCGCCGCCTGGGCCGCCTGGCGTGACGCAACGCGCCGCCTGGCCGCCGCGCGCGAAGCCATTGCCAGCGCGCAGCGCGAAGAAGAATGGTTGCGCCATGCCGTTGGCGAATTGGCGGATCTTGCGCCCGAAGAAGGGGAAGAAGATGCGCTGGCGGCAGAACGCCAAAAGCTGCAACAGGGCGAACGCCGCGCAGAAGCCATAGCCGCCGCCCTTGGGGAACTTACGCCACGCGACCGGCGCGCGGCTTCACCCGCGCGCGCTTTGCGTGAAGCGGCGCGCGCCTTGGAACGCCTGCCGCCACCGAATGAGGAAGCGCAGCCCGCCATCCAAGCCCTTGCCGCCGCGCAAGATGCACTGAGCGAAGCAGAGGGGCTGCTGACGCGGTTGATGAGCGAAACCGGCCCCGATCCGCGCCGGCTGGAACAGGTGGAAGAACGGCTTTTCGCGCTGCGCGCGGCGGCGCGCAAACATACCGTGCCGGTCACGGAATTGCCGAGCTTGCTCGCTAATCTGCGCGCACGCCTGGAAGCGCTGGATGCTGGTGCGGGCGAAGTCACGGCGCTGGAAGCTGCCGAGGGCAAGGCGCGGCAAGCCTATCTTACCGCAGGCGCCAGGCTTTCAGCGGTGCGGCGCAAATCTGCCTCGGCGCTGGAAAAGGCGCTCGCCGAGGAATTGCCGCCGCTGAAGCTGGATCGTGCGCGGTTGGTGATTGACATCACGGCGCGCGAAGAAGCCGCCTGGGGCGCTGATGGGCAGGATCGCGTGGCCTTTCTGGTCGCGACCAATCCTGGGCAGACGCCGGGGCCGCTCGCGAAAATCGCTTCGGGCGGGGAATTATCGCGGCTGATGCTGGCGCTGAAAGTGGTGTTGGCGCGTGGTTCACCCGTGCCGACGCTGATTTTTGACGAAGTGGATAGCGGCATTGGTGGTGCCACCGCCGCCGCTGTGGGTGAACGCCTGGCGCGCGTGGCAGACCGCGTGCAGGTGCTGGTGGTGACGCATAGCCCGCAAGTGGCAGCACGCGGCGCGCGGCATTTCCGCGTGGCCAAGCAGGTGAAGGGCCAGCGCGCGGAAACCCGCGTGGAATTGCTCGATAGGGCCGAAAGGCATGAGGAACTGGCCCGCATGTTGTCCGGTGAGACAGTGACCGAAGCAGCGCGCGCGGCGGCGAAAAGCCTGCTTGGGGATGGCGCGTGAAAACCATCCCCATTGAAGCCTTAAATGAGCTTGATGCAGTGATTGAATTGGCCGCGCTGGCGCGGGAGATTGCCCGGCACGACAAGCTCTATCACGGCAAGGATCAGCCGGAGATTTCAGACGCGGCTTATGATGCGCTGGTGGCGCGCAACCGCGCGATTGA
>CAIMVB010000048.1 GCA_903844785.1 uncultured Rhodospirillales bacterium
CGATGGTTTCATTGATCTTATAGTCAAACCGCGCCTTGCGATTCTGCGCGGCGATCCCGTGGGAAATCATGCCCTTTTTGCGCGGTTCAGCCATATCTCAAGCACCCACCGCGCGGGCGCATCCCTTTCAGTTCAAAAGGCCAACTGAAACCATGGCATCGCGCACCCGCGCGCGAGTCGCCTCACCCACAGGGGCAAGCGGCAGGCGGCAATGATCGGTGCTTTTGGTCAGCAGGCTTGCCGCATATTTCACCGGGCCCGGTGATGTCTCGGCAAACAGCGCATCATGCAGCGGCACCAGGCGGTCCTGGATTTCCATCGCCTCATCCACGCGCCCGGCGCGCCAGGCCTTGTGCATTTCCGCGCAAAGCCGCGGCGCGACATTGGCCGTGACGCTGATGCAGCCA
Organism: uncultured Rhodospirillales bacterium; assembly: GCA_903844785.1. Lineage (GTDB taxonomy): Bacteria > Pseudomonadota > Alphaproteobacteria > Acetobacterales > Acetobacteraceae > Neoroseomonas. The sequence continues at coordinate 408 of CAIMVB010000048.1, forward strand.
TGCCCGCCAGCGGCCATGAAGGAAATCACGGTATGGTCTTCGCCAGAAAGCTGCGCGAAATCCGCCCCGCAGGCACGGCGCGTATGCAAAGGCCGCACGAGGTTCGCTGTCGCATCCTTCATGCCAACAATATTCGGATGCTTGGCCAAGCGCGCCGTGGTCTCAACGCTCATGTCAATCACGCTGCGGCCTGGGATATTGTACATCACCATGGGCAGATCCACCGCATCGGCAATCGCCTTGAACTGCAGATAGAGGCCTTCGTGCGTCGGCTTATTGTAATAAGGTGTCACCACCAGGCAGCCATCAGCGCCGGCCTTCTTGGCGTGGCGGGTGAATTCAATCGCCTCGGCCGTGCTATTGCTGCCGGTGCCGGCAATCACGGGCACGCGCCCGGCGGCGGCTTCCACGCAAAGTTCCACCACGCGCATATGTTCTTCATGCGAAAGCGTCGGGCTTTCGCCCGTGGTGCCAACGGGGATCAGGCCTTCGGTGCCTTCGGCAATCTGCCACTGCACCAATTCCTGGAAGGCTTTTTCGTCCACGGACCCATCCGCGCGCATGGGCGTGATCAGCGCAACCATGGAACCCTTGAACATGCTGGCATCCTCCTGGAATTTGAGACAGCGAAGTTAGGCGCCACGGGGCGCCGCGACAAGGCTTGGGCGGGGGCGGCTACCCGGTCGCCCTCGCAATCGCCAGAAAATCTTCAGCGACCAGGCTGGCGCCGCCCACCAGGGCGCCGTCCACATGGGGCAGGGCCAGGATGGCCGCCGCATTACTGGGCTTGACCGAACCGCCATAGAGCAAGCGAAGCCCCGCGCCCTCGGCCGGGAAGCTGGCCGCCAGCTTGCCGCGCATCATGGCATGCATGGCGGCAATATCGGCTTCCGTCGGCGTGCGGCCGGTGCCAATCGCCCACACAGGTTCATAAGCCACCACGCCGCCGGCGGCGCCGAAGCCCTCCGGCAGGCTCTCGGTCATTTGTTCGGCCACCACTTCCTCGGCCCGGCCCAGAAGCCGGTCATCCTCGGGTTCGCCCACGCAAACCACGGGGATCAGCCCCGCCGCCAGCGCCGCTTCGGCCTTGGCGCGGACGCGGTGGCTGGTTTCCCGATACGCCATGCGGCGTTCGGAATGGCCTAGAATCACGTAAGTGGCGCCGGCATCCTTCAGCATGGCGGCGGCAATATCCCCGGTATGGGCGCCCTTGGCGGCTTCATGGCAATCCTGCCCGCCCAGGGCCAAAGCGCCGGCCAAAGCCTGGGCGAGGGGGGCGATCAGCGTCGCGGGGGGGCAGAGCAGCACTTCCCCCTTCAGCCCAGCCGCCCCGGCGGCAACGGCCCGGGCCAGGGCCAGCCCATCGGCGGCCAGCCCATGCATTTTCCAATTGCCGGCGATCAGCGGGCGCACACCGGGGGTCATGCGGGGGTTCCTCCTGGGGCTAGGGTGTTCATTCTTGCGTGATTGGCTAGCCGCCACCCGGGGGCTTGGCAAGCATCGGGCCTTTCGCGCCGGCGCTTGCGGCGGTAATCACTTGTTTCATGATTACCTTCATGCGTCGCCTTGCCTCCACCTGGGTCGCCAAGGCGCTTTTCATCCTGCTCGTCCTCTCCTTCGCCGTCTGGGGGATTGAGGATGTTGTGCGCAAGATCGGCCGCGATACCGCGGTGGCGAATGTGGGCGGCATGTCCATTGAAGCCGATGAGGCGCAAATGGCTGCGCGGCGCGAAATGTCGCGAATCTCGCGCCAGTTGGGTAATCGCTTTGAACCGAATGAAGCGATCCGCCGCGCGGTTGCCACCGGTGCCTTGGAAAACCTGATTGGTGAACGCGCCATGCTGGCCGAAGCGCAGCGCATGGGCGTGGTGGCGCCGGAAGAAGCGGTGAGGGAGACGATCTTCGCCATCCCCGGCCTGCGCGGTGCTGATGGACGGTTTTCGCGCGAGATTTTCGCGCAGGTGTTGCGCAGCAATGAACTTTCTGAACCGCAATTCCTTTCCTTGATCCGGGGTGATTTACTGCGCCAGCAATTGCTGGGTGCTGTGCGCTCTGGTGCTGCTGCGTCCGATGCACAAACCGCGCCGCTACTGGTGTGGCAGACGGAACGGCGCGTGGCGGATGTGGTGCTGCTGCCATTCTCGGCCGCGCCGGAACCGGAAGCACCCACTGAAGCGCAATTGCAGCGCTATTTGGAAAACAACCCGCAGCGTTTCTCTACGCCGGAATATCGGCAAATCAGCATCGCCGTGCTGTCGGCTGAAACGCTGGCGGCTGAAATTGCAGTATCGGAAGACGATATCAAACAAGCTTTCGAAGCCCGCCACGGCCAATATGACACGCCCGAGCGTCGTCAAATCCGCCAGGTGGTAATGGCTGATGAAGCCCGCGCGCGGGAAGTGGCGCAGCTTTGGCAAGCGGGTGCTGATTGGGAAACGGTGGAAGCCGCCGCAACCGCTGCCGGCGGCCAAGCCATGGCTTTGCCCATGGGTGACAAGACCAGCTTGCCCATCCCGGCCTTGGCTGATGCCGCCTTCGCGGCCCTGCCGCAAAGCGCCACTGATCCGGTGCAAAGCCCCTTTGGCTGGCACGTGATTAGCGTTGAAGCGATGGAACCCGCGCAGATTTTCACGCTTGATCAATTGCGCGACAGGCTGCGCCAAGACATTGCGAAGGACCGCGCACTCGATCTTGCTTATGAACGCGGCAATAAGGTGGAAGATGCGCTGGCGGGGGGCATGACGCTTGCTGAAGCCGCGCCGCGCTTCGGGCTCACGCTTGTCAATGCAACGCTGGATGCGGGTGGGCGCAGCCCCGCCAATGAAGCCGTGGCGCTGCCGGTGCCGGCTGATCAACGCAATGCCGTGTTGCGTGCGATTTTCGCGCAAGATCAGGGGGCGGCGCCGCGTTTGCAGGAATTTGGCGATGCCTTGGGCGCCATTGATGTCAGCGCCATTACACCATCCCAGCTTCGCCCCTTTGCGGAAGTTGAACAGGATGTGCGCCGCGCCGTGATTGCCGATGCAAGGCGGCGCTTTACGGAAGAACGTGCAGCGGGGCTTTTGGCTGCGCAGCGCGGCGGCAAAAGCCTTTTGGAAGCAGCGCAGGAATTGGGCCTGGTTAGCACGCGCACCGCGCCTTTCGGGCGCGATCCTGCGCAGGGCAGCCCCTTGCCGCCGGAATTGCTGCCGCCCTTGTTTGAAGCCAAGCGCGGGGAAGCGACCATGGCGGAAATTCGCGGCGGTTTCGCGGTGGCGGCGGTGACTGATATCCTGCGGCTTGATCCCGCGACTGATCCTCTAGGCATGGGCCGCGTGCGGGTTGAAATTGAACAAGCGGTGGCCGAGGATTTGGAACTGCAATACCAAGCGGCATTGCGCGCGCGTGCCAAGGTGCGCATCAATCAAACCGTACTGGAACAGGTGGTGGGAAGATGAGAGGGGGCGGTTTCGCGGCGTTTCGCGCGGCGCTGGAAGCGGGGCGGGGACAAATCCTCGTTCGTGAACGCGTGGCGGATTTGGATACGCCGGTCGGCGCCTTCCTGAAACTCACCGGCGGCGCACAGGCCAATGCGTTTTTGCTGGAAAGCATTGAAGGCGGGGCGGCGCGCGGGCGCTATTCCGCGATTGGCATGGCGCCGGATCTGATCTGGCGTTGCCGCAATGGCAAGGCGGAAATCAATCGCCACGCGCTTTCCGCGCCGCATGGTTTTGTGCCGGTGGCTGGCAATGCGCTGGACAGCCTGCGCGCCACCATCAATGAATGCCGCATGGCGGTGCCGGCTGGCCTGCCGCCGATTGCCGCCGGGCTATTCGGCTATTTGGGCTATGATCTGGTGCGGCTGATTGAAAAACTGCCCTCCACCAATCCTGATGTGCTGGGCATTCCCGATGCGGTGATGACGCGCCCAACCCTGATGGCGGTGTTTGATCATGTGCGCGATACGCTGATGCTTTGCGCGCCGGTCTGGCCGGGCGCTGATGCGCAAACCGCCTGGGAAGCGGCCAATGCGCGGTTGGATGAAGCGGAAGCGGCACTGGACCGGCCCGTACCGCGCCCTGCGCCGCCCGCTGATCTGCCGGCTTTGCCGCAGCCCGACAGCAATTTTACCGAAGCCAGCTATATCGCGGCGGTGGAACGCGCCAAGGATTACATCCGCGCTGGGGATTGTTTTCAGATTGTGCCGTCGCAGCGTTTCTCTGTGCCCTTCGCTTTGCCCCCGTTTGCGCTGTATCGCGCGCTACGCCGGATCAACCCGGCACCCTTCCTGTTCTTCTGCGATTTCGGCGGCTTCGCGGCGGTGGGTGCCAGCCCGGAAATCCTGGTGCGCGCGCGCGATGGTGCCGTGACTGTGCGCCCCTTGGCTGGCACGCGCCGGCGTGGCGCGACCCCGGAAGAAGATCGCGCTTTGGAAGTGGAATTGCTGGCCGATCCGAAGGAACGCGCCGAACACCTGATGCTGCTTGATCTTGGGCGCAATGATGTCGGGCGCGTTTCCGAAATCGGTTCTGTCAAAGTCACCGCGCAATTCCAGGTGGAGCGTTATTCGCAAGTCATGCATATCGGTTCCGAAGTGCAGGGCCGCTTGCGCGCTGGGCTGGATGCGCTGGATGCCTATTGCGCGGGCTTCCCCGCCGGCACGCTGACCGGTGCGCCAAAGATTCGCGCCATGGAAATCATCGAGGAATTGGAACCTTCCCGCCGTGGGCTTTATGCCGGCGGCGTTGGCTATTTCGGCGCTGATGGCGGCATGGATACCTGCATCGCGCTCCGCACCGCGCTTGTGAAAGATGGCGTGATGTATGTGCAGGCTGGCGCGGGTGTAGTGGCCGATAGCGACCCCAAGGCGGAATATGAGGAAACGCGCCAGAAGGCGCGCGCCCTGTTCCGCGCGGCGGAAGAAGCGGTGCGCTTCGCGTCAGGCCGACGGTAGAAACCCTCCATGGCGGAAGGCCCCGATATCTCGCCCATCCTCAATCTGCTTGAGGATGCGCGTGATGCCGGGCGCTGCGCGGAAGCCGCGGCGGCCTTGCGGGTGCTGTCCCAA
>CAIMVB010000049.1 GCA_903844785.1 uncultured Rhodospirillales bacterium
GCAAAGGGCGCGCCGGGGAAGCCCATGATCACGATGGGCACCTTCACCATTACCATCACGGCACGCATGTCGCGCCCTGGGTTATAGGGCAGGCGTTCCTTATACATATGCGGATTGATCGCGGTTTCCCCCGCGCCGCCCAGCATCAACGTATAGCCATCTGCCGGCGCCTGGCAGAGTGCTTGCGCGCCAATGATTCCCGCCGCGCCTGAGCGGTTTTCCACCACGACAGGCTGGCCAAGCGCGGCGCGCAAGGGTTCAGCGATAAGCCTTGCGGTGATGTCCTGCCCACCGCCTGCGGCATAAGGCACAAGAATGCGCACCGGACGATTGGGATAGGTATCCTGGGCGCGCAAAATGCCCGGGCTTGCCAGAATGCCAGCGCCCAAAAGCGCCGCGCCGCGTCTGCTGATCATGCTTCCTCCTGCCACCCGCGCTTGACGCCGGGCTTATGGGGGAAGGTTAGATCAGTTTCCGCGGCGCGTGAAATCTGCGCTGGCCAGTCAGCCTGCCGCGCCCGGTGGCGGCACGCCCGCTTCCGTCAGAGCCGCCTGCTGGCGCTCGGCAATTTTCGCCACATCAAAATCAGCGACCAATTCCTGAAATAGCTGATGCCAATTGAGCTTGGCATTCAGCCTAAGGAATACAGCGCCAAGGCCAATCGCTGCGCGGTCCATGAGTGGGAATTCGCGCGGGATGCGCACGCCCCCGGTGCGTTTCAACCCGGCATGCACTTCTTCGGCAATGCGCCTGCCATATTGCGGGTCATCACTTTCCTGAATTGGCCGTACGCGGTCTTCCAAAAGTGGTTCGTACAGAAAGCGCGCCCAAAGGTTCAGCACTTCCATCGTCTCGCGCTTCAAATCCTTGAAGCCCCAGATGCGATAGGCTTCCGCTGCCTTATCGAAATCCCCATCGCGCACGGCTTCATAAAGCATGATCACGCCGCCCACGAAGCGCGGTTCAAATACCCGCACCACGCCGAAATCCAGCAGATTGATCCCAAAGCCATCATTATCAGGCATGTCGGACCGCACCTGGTAATTCCCGAGATGCGGGTCGCCATGAATAACGGCATAGCGATAGAAAGGCACATACCAGGCACGGAACAGCGCGCGGGCATAAGCCGCACGTTCTTCTTCCGGCGGGTCTTCATCAATCCTGGACTGAATGGCGCGGCCATCCAGCCAGGACATGGTGAGCAAGCGCTTGGTGCAATAGGCTTCCACCGGCACCGGTACGCGCACCCCCGGAATATCCCGCAGCATGATGCCATAAAGCCGCTGCTGCGACGCCTCGCGCAGATAATCCAATTCCTCACGCAGGCGGTCAGAAAGCTCAATATAAGCTTCCTCATTCTCAAGCGCGCTATCCATGCGGCGATAGAGGCTCATGGCGATCTTCAACTGCCTCAGATCAGCCTCAACCACGCTTGCCATATCGGGGTATTGCAGCTTGCAGGCGACCCGCTGGCCATCGGGCAGCACAGCGCGATGCACCTGGCCGAGCGATGCTGCTGCTGCGGCTTCGCGCTCAAAGGATTTGAACTTGCCTTCCCAGGCAGGGCCCAATTCGCTCATCATGCGCCGGCGCACAAAAGGCCAGCCCATGGGCGGCGCATTGGCCTGAAGGGTCGCCAATTCCTTGGCGATTTCGGGCGGCAGCGCATCCGGTACGGTGGAGAGGAATTGCGCGATTTTCATCATGGGCCCTTTGAGGGAACCCAGCACCGCCTTCAAATCCTCGGCATGCTTATCATCTGATTTTAGGCCAAAGAGTTTATGCCCAGCGACGCGCGCAGCAATGCCCGTGACCGCGCCGGAAGTGCGCACCATGCGGCGCACCTCCCCAAAAATCGAATGCGCTTCGCGATCTTCAGCCATCCGCGCGCTCAATTTCATCAATGAAGCCGGCAATCACATCAAGGCCGCGCGTCCAGAAGGCCGGGTCAGCGGCATTCAATCCAAAGGGGGCGAGCAATTCCTTATGCCGCAGCGTCCCACCAGCGCGCAGCATGTCGATATATTTGGCTTCGAAATCCTTCACACCGCCATCGCGATAAACGCCATACAGCGCATTCACCAGGCAATCCCCGAAGGCATAGGCATAGACATAAAAGGGCGTGTGGATGAAATGCGGAATATAGGACCAATAAACACTGTAATCCGGCGAAAATTCAAAGGCCGGGCCCAGGCTTTCGTGTTGCACCTGCATCCAAAGCGCGCCGATCTGTTCCGACGATAATTCACCCTTGGCGCGCGCATCATGCAGCAGGGTTTCAAACCGGTAGAAGGCAATCTGGCGCACCACCGTATTCAGCATATCCTCAACCTTGGCGGCGAGAAGGCCACGTCGCTTTTGTGGATCGGCTTCCGCATCCAGCACGGCGCGGAAGGTCATCATCTCACCGAAAACGGAAGCAGTTTCCGCCAGCGTCAGCGGCGTTGAGGACATCAGATAGCCCTGCTCAGCGGCCAGTACCTGATGCACGCCATGGCCCAATTCATGCGACAGCGTCATCACATCCCGCGCCTTGCCATGGTAATTCACCAGCAAATAGGGATGCGCCGAAGGCACGGTTGGATGCGCGAAGGCGCCGGATGCCTTGCCGGGGCGGAGCGCGGCATCAATCCAGGGCTTGTCGAAGAATTGCCGGCCGATCTCGGCCAGGCGCGGGCTGAAGGCACCGTAGGAATCGAGCACTTGCGAAACCGCCTTGGGCCAGGGGATCAGGCTGTCATCCTGATCCGGCAGCGGCGCATTGCGGTCCCAATGCTGCAGTTTTTCCAGGCCAAGCCATTTCGCCTTCATCGCGTAATAGCGATGTGACAGGCGCGGGAAGCTGGCGCGCACGGCGGACACCAAAGCCTCCACCACCTCATCTTCCACCATATTGGCGCGGTTGCGCGCCGAGGCGGGGCGCGGGTAGCGCCGCCAATTGTCGACAATCGCCTTATCCTTGGCGAGCGTATTGGTGATGAGCGTAAAAAGCCTGCCCTTTTCGGCAAAGGCCGCCGATACACCCTTGGCCGCCGCTTCGCGCACCGCGCGATCCCCATCGGAAAGTCTGTTCAGCGCGTCAGAAACGGTCAGGCTTTCCGCGCCTGATGGCAGAGGCACCGTCACCTTCATGGTCGCGATGGTTTCATCAAATAGGCGGTTCCAGGCGGACCTGCCCGTCACTTCCTTTTCGTGCAGCAGCTTTTCCGCCTCATCGGAAAGCTGGTGCGGGCGAAACACGCGCAAGTCACGCAGCCACGGCTTAAAGCGGGCCAGCGCGGGGGATGCAGCGCATTTGCCGTCAAGCACGGCATCTTCCAGCCGGTTTAATTCCAGCGTGAAGAAGATCAGATGGCTGCTGATCGTGGTCGCGCGTTCCTGCATGGTTTGATAGAAGCGGCCATTGGCCGGGTCTTCCGCATCGCCGCTGAAGACCAACTGGGCATAGGACATGACGCGGCCCAGGATTTCCTCAATTGCCTCATAATTTGTGATTGCGGCGGCCAGATCATTGCCGGAAATGGCTGCAAGCTTGCCGGAAAACCTGGCCAAGAAGGCGCTGGCCTCGGCCTCGGCACGGTCAAGGTCGCGCGCGAGCGCTGGGTCATCCGGTGCCTTATAGAGATCAGACAGATCCCAAACAGGCAGGTCGGCGGCGGCGGCACCGCCATCAAGCGGGGCGCGGAGCGGGGCGGGGGAAATGATTCTGGTCACCCCTCTCATATAGACCGA
>CAIMVB010000050.1 GCA_903844785.1 uncultured Rhodospirillales bacterium
AGGCAAGCCCAATGCCGCCCGCCGCGGCAATCAGGCCGCCCAGGCGCAGGCGGCTCTCCGGCGCCTCGGCCAAGGATGCCAAGGCGCGGCGCATGAAACCCGGCGCAATGGCATAGGCCAAGCCTTCCAGCGCCAGCACCACAGCAATCCCTTGCAGCAGCGCGGTGAAACTCACCGCGGCGCTGAAGTCTGGCCTGGCGCCCCCGGCAAGCCATTCGGGCTTTCGCGGAAATAGCGGAAAAATTCCGAATCCGGGGTCAGCACCATTTTCGTATCACCTTCGGTAAAGGCTTCACGATAGGCCTGCATGGTGCGCCAGAATTGGAAGAAGGCCGGGTCGCGCTGGAAGGCTTCCGCGAAAATGCGGATGGCTTCCTGTTCACCCTGACCGCGCAAGATATCCGCCTGCGCCTGGGCTTCCGCGATCAGCACGGTGCGTTCACGTTCAGCGCCCGCGCGCACGCGCTGCGCCACTTCAGCACCTTCCGCGCGGGCTTCACGCGCCACACGTTCACGTTCCGATTGCATGCGCGACAGGATGGCTTGCGTGTTTTCGCCCGGCAGATCGGCGCGGCGGATACGCACATCTTCAACAGCGATGCCGAATTGCCGCGCTTCTTCATTCACCTGACGGCGAATCTCACCCATGATGCGCGGGCGGTCTGATGAAAGCACGGCAAGCAAAGGTTCATTACCCAAAACGCGCCGCAGCGAGGATGTGACAATGGTATTCAGCCGTGCGCGGATGCCAGCTTCAGTGGCGCCCACCGTCTGATAAAAGCGCAGCGGGTCATTGATGCGATAGCGCGTAAAGCTATCCACGATCAGCCGGCGCTGATCACCCAGAATAACTTCTTCGCCAGGCGCATCAAAATCCAGCAATCGGCGGTCGAAGGAAATCACGTTCTGGATGAAGGGCAGCTTGGCATGAAGGCCGGGCTGCTGAATAACCCGCTTCGGTTCACCGAATTGCGTAATCAGCACCTGCTGCGTTTCCTGCACCGTGAACAGCGTGGAAGACGCGGTGAAAATTGCTGCGGCCAGGACGCCGAGCAGGATGATAGAGCGGTTCATCGCGGCACCCCCGGGCGATTTTGGATCATGGGCGCGGCAGCCCCCGGCGCCGGCGCGGGCCGCGCTTGCGGCACGGCAGCGGGCGGCACGCGCGCGCCACTGCCTTCACCCAATTGCAGGAAGGGCACCACACCCTGCAGGCGGTCATCCACAATCACTTTCGGGTTGCGGCGCAGGATTTCTTCCATGGTTTCCAGATACATGCGGCGCGTAGTCACATCCCGCGCCTGTTCATAGGCGGAAAGCACTGACAGGAAGCGGGCACTTTCACCGCGGGCGCGGGCCACCTGGCTTTCGCGGAAACCCTGGGCTTCCTGCACCATACGTTCGGCTTCACCACGGGCGCGGGGAATGATGTCGTTACGGAAGCTCTCGGCCTCATTGCGCTGACGCTCACGGTCCGCATTGGCGCGCTGCACATCGCGGAAGGCGTCAACCACCTGGGCGGGCGGGTCCACCTTTTGCAATTGCACCTGGGTGATTTCGATGCCCGCCTTGTATTGGTCCACAATCGCCTGGGCGCCGCGGCGCACTTCCTGTTCGATCTGCGCGCGCGCTTCGGTCAGCGCCGGCTGGATGGCGGTGCGCCCGATCACTTCACGCATCACGCTTTCGGCAGCGGATTTCACCGTGCTTTCCGGGTTGCGCGTATTGAACAGGAATTCGCCGGCATCGCGGATGCGCCAGAAGACGGCGACATCAATGTCGATGATATTCTCATCGCCTGTCAGCATCAGGCTTTCTTCCAGCACATCGCGCGCGGCCAGCACGCGCCCGCCAGTGAGGGTGCCATCCTGCGCGCCGATAAAGCCGATATCCACGCGGTTGATGCGCGTGACGCGCGGCGTGGTAACGCTTTCGATCGGCCAAGGCAGGCGATAATTCAAGCCGGGCTGCGTGGTGTGGCTGAAGGCGCCAAACCGCATGACCACACCCTGTTCATCGGGCTGCACACGGTAAAAGCCCGAAGCCGCCCAACCTATCGCCAGCACCACGCCGATCAGGGCGAAAAGCTTGCCGCCGCCCGCGCCGCCGCTTGGCAAAACGCGGCGAATGGCATCCTGCGCCTGGCGGATCGCGTCATCAATATCGGGGCCACGGCCACCCTGGCCGCCACCACCGCCACCCGAAGGCGGCTGGCCCCAAGGCCCTTGCGGGCGCTGATTGCCCCAGGGGCTTTGACCGCCGCTATTATTGTTC
>CAIMVB010000051.1 GCA_903844785.1 uncultured Rhodospirillales bacterium
CTGACCGGCGCGCGGCTGAATGCCGGCCGCATCCGTTTGGCCCTGGCCGGTGAATCTGGTGCGGCATATATGGCCCAACGCCCGCTTGATTTGGGCTGGGCTTATGAAAAGGCACGCGTCTTGCGCCGCCGCGATCAGGATGCAGATGCGGTCGCGAGTTGGAATATCGCTGAACCCTTCCAGGCGGATCTGGACCCGGAAATTGCCCGCGCCATCTGGGCCGAAAGGCAGATTCTGGCGCGCAAATTGTTGCGCTTGAACAATCCGCGGGACGCTCATCGGATTGCGGCACATCATGGCCAACCCATGGGAAGCGAAGGGCGCATAGAGGCAGAATTTTTAGCGGGCTTCATCGCGCTGCGCTTTTTGAATGACCCTGCTTTGGCGCAGCGGCATTTCGCTGCCCTGGCGCAGGGAAGCCGTTCTGTCATTACCCGCGCCCGTGCGTTTTATTGGGAAGGCAGGGCATTGGCTGCCCGTGGCCAAAATGGTGCCGCGCGGGAACGCTATGCTGCCGCCGCGCAATTGCCGACGGCATTTTATGGCCAGCTTGCCTCCCTGACCATGGGGGAAAGCCAGGCAGCTTTGGATGCGCGGTTGAGCGCGCTGCAAACCCCCGCGATTGATCCGGCGCGGGCGCAACAATTCGCGCAACGCGAATTGGCCCGGGTTGTGACCACGCTGGCCGCGCTTGGCGATACGCGCCGCACGCGGGCTTTCCTGTTGCGCTTGCAGGCGCTTGCGCCTGACCCGCAAGACCGCTTGCTGACCGCGCGTTTGGCGAACCATATCGGGCGGCCCGATAACGCGGTTTGGGTGGCGCGGCGTGCGGCGATTGAAGGCGATGTGCTGCTGCCGGAAGGCTGGCCCACACCTTTCCGCCCGCCCGTAACCTCACCCGAACCGGCTTTCATCTATTCCATTACTCGGCAGGAGAGTAATTTCGATACCGAAGCAGTCAGTAGCGCCAATGCGCGCGGCCTGATGCAATTGCTGCCTTCCACCGCGCAGCTTGTCGCACGCCGGATTGGAATGAATTACCGCGTGGAAATGCTAACCGGCGATCCGCAAGCCAATATCAAGCTGGGCGCGGCCTATTTGGATGAAATGCTTGGGCGGTTTGAAGGATCACTCGTGCTGGCGGCGGCGGCTTATAATGCCGGGCCGCGGCGGGTGGATGAATGGCTTGGCACCTATGGCGATCCCAGGCGCGGGGAACGCGATTGGCTGGATTGGATGGAAATGATTCCCTTCACCGAAACGCGCAATTATGCACAGCGCATTGTGGAAGGCGCGGTGATTTATCGCGCGCGGCAGACCCCGCCGATGACTGCACCGCACCCCATGGCAGGCTGGCTTGCCAGCGCCAGGTGAACCCATGAATCCCGCCCTATTCGTCGCCACACTTGGCGGCATTGGCCGCCTGAAACCAGCGCCCGGCACTTGGGGGTCTTTGGTGGTGCTGCCTTTATTGGTTTTTGGGCCGGTGATCGCGCTGTTGCTTGGGCTGCTGGTAACGCTGCTTGGCTTTGTCGCGACACGCGAAGTGCTGCGCGATGCGCCGGATGAAGACCCGGGCTGGATTGTGGTGGATGAGGCTGCGGGGATGCTGATCGCGCTGGCCGGCCTGACCGCCGAGGCGAGCATTTGGGGTGTGCTGATCGCTTTCGGCCTGTTTCGTATTTTTGATATTTTCAAGCCCTGGCCGATTTCCTGGGCGGATCAGCAAAGCGGCGCCTTTGGTGTGATGCTGGATGATATTGTGGCCGGCGCTTTGGTGGCGGCGGCGCTGATCCTGGCGCGCCCCTTATTGCCAGGAGTGATCTGACCCATGTTGCCTGAAGCCACACTTGAACAGGCGCGCGGCTTGCTGGCGCTGATGGATTCAAAGGGGATGACACTGGCCACCGCGGAATCCTGCACCGGCGGCTTGATTGCCGCCGCAGTCACAGCCATTGCGGGTTCATCTTCCGTCGTCATGGCGGGCTTCGTGACCTATGCGAATGACGCGAAGCACAAGATGGTTGGTGTGCGGCAGGAAAGTCTGACGCAACATGGCGCTGTGAGTGCGGAAGTCGCGCAGGAAATGGCCGAAGGGGCGCGTATGCGTGCCGGTGTTTCGCTAGCGCTATCCTGCACCGGCATTGCCGGGCCAGGTGGGGCGACGCCAGGCAAGCCGGTGGGCTTGGTGTTCATCGGCTGCGCACGCGATGGCGCGGCGACGCTGGTGGAACGCCATGTCTTCCCAGGTGATCGCGCGGCGGTGCGTGCGGCGACCGTGGCTGCGGCGCTTGATCTGGCCCGGCGCAGCGTGACCGCTTAGGCCCGGCTTGCGGCGCGGCCATACTGGTCGCAGGATACGCGCAACACAGAAGAAGTGGGGGAAGGTCCGGGCTTCGGCGTGACATGCGCCGGGCCATGCATGGGCTGCCTCTGCTGGTGCTGTGCGACACCTAATGAGGAGACTTCCAATGTCAGCCCCCCCTTCCGCGCGCCGCGACCGCATCAATCCGGATTTCCCGAAGCTGGTGGAGATGACCCACCAATATGTCTATGGCGATGTTTGGGAACGCCCACAGCTCAATAAGCGCGACCGTTCCATGGTGACGATTGCCGCGTTGGTTGCTTTGGGCTGGCAGGATCAATTGAACAGCCATATCGGGCGCGGCCTGACCAATGGCCTTTCGCGTGAGGAAATTTCGGAAATCATCACGCATCTTTCCATGTATTCCGGCTGGCCTTCCGCCATGACGGCGGCGCATGTCGCGGTGGACGTGTTTGAAGCGCAGGATCAGGCGAAGAAGGGCTGAAGCGATGAAGGTAGGTTTCATCGGCCTTGGCACTATGGGTGCCTTTATGGCCGCCAATATCCAAAAAGCCGGCTATCAACTGGTGGTGCATGATATCCGCCGCGAAGCTGGTGCCAATCGGCTTGCCGCTGGTGCCACCTGGGCGGAAAGCCCAAAGGCCGTTGCGGAACAATGTGAGGTGATTTTCACCTCTCTGCCCGGCCCTAAGGAAGTGGAGCCGGTGATTTTCGGACCTGATGGCATTCTGGCCGGGGTGCAAAAAGGTGCGGCTTATTTCGACCTTTCCACCAATTCC
>CAIMVB010000052.1 GCA_903844785.1 uncultured Rhodospirillales bacterium
CAGAAAAGCCCATCCCGCTCCGGCTTGAAGGTGCGGTAATTGATGGTTTCCGGCTTCTTGATCTCGCCATAGGACCAGGAGCGGATCTGCTCCGGGCTCGCCATGGTGATCTTGATCTGGTCAAAGGTGACGGCCTGACCCGTCTGACCCAGGATTTTCATAAGCTCGTTCATGCGGCCAACCTCTTGAGCGGGGCCGCCGCCACGAACACCTCGTGGCGGCTGAGCGGTGAGAGAATGAGACTAAGCCGATCCATCAGACCGGGCGGTTTTCCAGATCAACATTGAGACCGAGCGATTTCAGCTCCTTCACCAACACGTTGAAGGATTCCGGAATACCAGCCTCAAAGCTGTCCTGATCGCGCACGATCGCTTCATAGACCTTGGTACGGCCCGAAACATCGTCCGACTTAACAGTGAGCATTTCCTGCAGCGTATAGGCAGCGCCATAGGCTTCCAGCGCCCAGACTTCCATTTCGCCGAAGCGCTGGCCGCCGAACTGCGCCTTGCCGCCCAAGGGCTGCTGCGTCACCAGGCTGTAAGGCCCGATGGAGCGCGCGTGGATCTTGTCATCCACCAAGTGATGCAGCTTCAACATATAAATGTAGCCGACCGTCACCTTACGCTCAAAACGCTCGCCCGAACGGCCATCATGCAGCCAAACCTGGCCAGAGGTATCAAGCCCGGCCTTGTCCAGCATGCCTTCAATATCGGCCATGCGCGCACCATCGAATACCGGTGTCGCGATCGGGATGCCCTTCTTCAGGTTTTCGCAAAGCTCGACCAACTGATCATCAGCGAGCGGCGCGATATCGCGGGCGAAGACTTCATCGCCATAGATATCCTTGAGCTTCGCTTCCAATTCGCTCCGGCGCGCGCTGCGATGGCGATATTCATCCACCAATTCGCCCACTTGCCGGCCCAGATTGGCGCAAGCCCAACCCAAATGGGTTTCCAGAATCTGCCCGACATTCATGCGCGAAGGCACGCCAAGCGGGTTCAGCACCAGATCAACCGAAGTGCCATCTTCCAGGAAGGGCATGTCTTCCACCGGCACAACGCGGCTGACGACACCCTTGTTCCCATGGCGGCCGGCCATCTTGTCACCCGGCTGAAGCTTGCGCTTCACAGCGATGAAGACCTTCACCATCTTCATCACGCCAGGCGGCAATTCATCGCCGCGCTGCACTTTTTCAACCTTGCTTTCGAAACGCTTTTGCAGCCTTTCAATCGCGGCATCGAATTCGCGCTTCATCGCCTCGATTTCCGCCATCGCGGCATCATCCGCGACAGAAATCTGCCGCCATGTCGCCTTGGCGAATTCATCCAGCACTTCATCGGTGATCACCGTGCCGGATTTGATCGGCTTGAAACCGCCGGTCGCCTTACGGTTCAGCAGGCGTTCACGCAGACGCGAATAGAAGGAACGCTCCTGGATCGCCTTCTCATCGTCGCGGTCCTTGGCAAGGCGTTCAATCTCAGCGCGCTCAATCGCCATCGCGCGCTCATCCTTGTCGATGCCGCGGCGGGAGAAAACGCGCACGTCAACCACCGTACCAGCAACACCCGGTGGCAGCTTCAGCGATGTATCGCGCACATCGGAAGCTTTTTCACCGAAAATGGCGCGCAGCAGCTTTTCTTCTGGCGTCATCGGGCTTTCGCCCTTCGGCGTCACCTTACCCACCAGAATATCGCCTGGATTCACCTCGGCGCCGATATAGACAATGCCAGCTTCGTCCAGGTTACGCAGCGCTTCTTCGCCCACATTCGGAATATCGCGGGTGATTTCTTCCTGGCCAAGCTTGGTGTCGCGGGCCATCACCTCAAATTCTTCGATGTGGATCGAAGTGAACACATCATCACGCGCGATGCGTTCGCTGATCAGGATCGAGTCTTCGAAGTTATAGCCGTTCCACGGCATGAAGGCGCAAAGCACATTGCGCCCCAGGGCCAATTCACCAAGCTCGGTCGAAGGACCATCGGCGATGATGTCGCCCGTCTTCACCGCATCACCCACCTTCACCAGCGGGCGCTGGTTGATGCAGGTGGATTGGTTGGACCGCATGTATTTGCGCAGCCGATAGATATCAACGCCGCTGGTGGAACCATCGGAAGATGTCGCCCGCACAACAATACGCGCACCATCAATCGAATCCACCACGCCGTCGCGGCGTGCCACAATGGTCGCACCGGAATCCCGCGCCACCGCGGCTTCCATGCCAGTGCCAACCAGCGGCGCATCGGCGCGGATCAGCGGCACCGCCTGACGCTGCATGTTGGAACCCATCAACGCGCGGTTCGCGTCATCGTTTTCCAAGAAGGGGATCAGCGCCGCCGCCACGGACACAAGCTGCTTTGGGGAGACGTCAATCGCCGTCACTTCTTCTGGCTTCACCAGACGGAAGTCACCGCCTTGGCGGACCGAGACCAATTCATCCTTGAAGCGGCCATCGCCATCCACATTGGCATCAGCTTGCGCGACAATCAGACGCTCTTCTTCCATCGCTGACAAATAGCGGGAATCACCCACAATCTGCCCATCCTTCACCAGGCGATACGGTGTTTCGATGAAGCCGTATTTGTTCACCTTGGCAAAAGTCGCGAGCGAATTGATCAGGCCGATATTCGGGCCTTCCGGCGTTTCAATCGGGCAGATGCGCCCGTAATGCGTGGGGTGCACGTCGCGCACTTCAAAGCCGGCACGCTCACGCGTCAGACCACCCGGGCCAAGCGCCGATAGGCGGCGCTTATGCGTCACTTCCGAAAGTGGGTTGGTCTGGTCCATGAACTGCGACAGCTGCGAGGAGCCGAAGAATTCACGCACCGCCGCCGCGGCCGGCTTCGCATTGATCAGGTCATGCGGCATGACGGTGTCGATATCCACCGAACCCATGCGCTCCTTGATCGCGCGTTCCATACGCAGCAAGCCAACGCGATATTGATTTTCCATCAATTCGCCAACCGAACGCACGCGGCGATTGCCAAGGTTATCAATATCGTCGATCTGCCCGCGCCCATCTTTCAGGTCGAGCAGCACGCGCAGCGTCGCCACAATATCCTGCTTGCGCAGGATACGCACGTAATCCGGCACTTCTTCGAGCGAAAAGCCCAGACGCATATTCATCTTCACGCGCCCGACCGTGGAAAGGTCATAGCGTTCCATGTCGAAGAACAGGCCACGGAACAGCGCTTCGGCCGTCTCAGGCGTCGGCGGTTCACCTGGGCGCATGACGCGGTAGATATCCATCAGCGCTTCGTCGCGGTTCGAATTCTTGTCCACCGCAAGCGTATTGCGCATCCAGGGGCCAACAGCCTGATCAATGGAAAGCGTCGGCAAGCGATTGAGGCCCAATTCCTCAATCAAGTTGAGCTTGATCTCGGTCAGTTCTTCACCGGCTTCGGCCCAAATCTCCCCGGTTTCCATATTCACCAGGTCTTCGGCCACAAAGCGGCCGAGCAATTCAGCACGGCTCACCAGCACTTCGGTCGTGCCCGCTTCGGCGATTTTGCGCGCCAGGCGCGGCGTCAGCTTTGCGTCCTTTTCGGCCACAACTTCGCCCGTGCGCGCATCCACCAGCGCTTCGGCAAGCTTCACACCACGGAAGGCATCCGGATCAAAGGTGCGCGACCAGCCCTTGGGGCCGCGCGCAAACACCACTTGGCCATAGAAAGAATTGAGGATTTCCTCGGCATCCATGCCGTGAACCTCATGCGGCTCCAGCGGCGCCGCACGCTCAACGCGCTGCATTTCAGTGGCTGCGCTATCCAGCGCGTAAAGCAGGGTCGTGACCGGCAGCTTGCGCTTGCGGTCAATGCGGACATAGCAAATGTCCTTGGCGTCGAATTCGAAATCAAGCCAGGAACCGCGATACGGGATCACCCGCGCGGCAAACAGATACTTGCCGCTGGAATGGGTCTTGCCGCGGTCATGGTCGAAGAACACACCCGGGCTGCGATGCATCTGGGAGACAATAACGCGTTCAGTGCCATTGATGATGAAGGTGCCGTTATCGGTCATGAGCGGCATATCGCCCATGTAGACATCCTGTTCCTTGATGTCGCGCACCGTGCGGCTGCCGGTTTCCTCATCCACATCCCACACGATCAGGCGCAGCCGCACCTTGAGCGGTGCGGCGTAATTCAGCCCGCGCTGGATGCATTCCTCAACATCATATTTCGGCTCTTCAAGTTCGTATTGCACGAACTCCAGGCGGCCACGCCCGGCGAAATCATCAATCGGAAAGACCGAACGGAACACTTCCTGCAAACCCGTGACGGTCCGCGAA
>CAIMVB010000053.1 GCA_903844785.1 uncultured Rhodospirillales bacterium
ATCAGACCACGCTGCTCACCCGCCACCCAAGCAGCCTAGCCGCGACCGATATCGAAGCCATCGCGCAGTCACTCTAGAAAGAAGTTTCTGCACATACGCGCTTTTGGGATCAGGCCGCAGGATCGGCTGAAGTAATCGCCTTACCCATCTTCATGCCGGCGATTCAAAATAGCCGCGATCTGAGAGAGCAGTTCCGAAATACGGAAGGGTTTTTGCAGGAAAACAAATTTCTCAGCCGCAACCTCAGCGCTCAAGCTACCCTCAGCATAACCAGACATCAGTACAACTGGCAGTTCAGGATTGCTTATGGCCAGGCGCCTTGCAAGTGTCAGCCCATCAATGCTGCCGGGCATGGATACATCGGAAATAACCAGATCTGGTTTCAACCCAGCGGCAATAACACCAAGCCCCGCTTCCCCATCTTCTACCGCCGTCACTTCATAGCCGGCGGTGGTCAGGGCGCGGGTCAAAAGCCGATGCAGTGGCGCTTCATCTTCCACCAATAAAAGCCGCCGCCCGGCGCCCACGATATTGACGCCTGGGGAATGATGCAGCGTGTCATCCGGTTCTGCCGCAACACGCGGAAACCAAAGACGAAAACTGCTGCCCCGCCCAGGGCGAGACTTTACCGAAACCTGCCCACCCGATTGGCGCAAAATGCCAAGAACGGTTGAAAGCCCAAGCCCGGTGCCACCACCATCGCGCTTTGTGGTGTAGAAGGGTTCGAAAATCCGCGAAATTTGCTCGGGCGCCATGCCAGCACCATCATCAGCCACTTCCAGCACCGCCCAGGCGCCCGGCGTAATGGTTCCCCCTTGCGCGGCTTCAGGCACTAATAGATCGCGACTTTTGACTGAAATACAAAGTCGGCCACCTTGCGGCATGGCATCACGCGCATTGACAGCAAGGTTCATCAAAGCCTGATCGATATGGCTTGGGTCAACCCGCGCGCAGGGCCCCGGGCGTTCCAGATCAAGTTCGATCAAAATACGCCGGCCCAAAAGCCGTGTCAGAAGCGGCGCCATGCCATCAACAGCACGATCAAGCGCAACAACGCGTGGCTGCATTGCTTGACGGCTTGCGAAGGTCAAAAGCTGGCGCACCAAACGCGCGCCACGGCCGGTGCTATCCAGGATTTGGCGCAAATCTTCCGCCGTAGCGCCATCCTGACCCCGCGCGAGAGCGGTTTCCGCTGCTGCGCCGACGGCGGCCAAAAGATTATTGAAATCATGGGCAACACCACCGGCAAGCCGGCCCACTGCTTCCAGCCGCGCCGCTTCTTCCAATTGCGCCTGCCGGCGCCTGCGCGCGGTAATATCAAGCACGCGCAGCAATGCGCCCGCTTCGCCACGCAGGGGCCTGCAATGCACCTCCACCGCCGCATCAGGTGGCTGATCAGGGATGGCAAGCCGCGCTTCAATGGCGGGCGGCACGGGTGGTCCGGCCAGGGCGACGCTGATGATCCGGCGTACCGCTTCCTGGCTTGCTGGCGCGAATAGCAAGGCAGGATCACCGCCTGGCCCTGGCGCTGTTCCATGTGCGCAAAGCCGTTCCAGCACGGCACTCGCCGCGCGGATGCGCCCTTCGGCATCCAGCACCGCAAGGCCGGCTTCTTCTTCTGATTCGAATAATCGGCGGAAGGAATCAGCCGCCGCTTCAATCCTATCTGTCATGCTACCCCCGCACGACCACGCAGGCGCCAGACATAGGCGATGATTTCAGCAACCGCCTGATAATGTTCGGCCGGAATTTCAGTTTCCAATTCCAATTTGAACAAGGCCCGCGCAAGTGGCGGATTGGATACCAGCGGCACACCAGCTTCTTCAGCAACTGCACGGATGCGCGCTGCCACGGCCTCGGTCCCCTTGGCAACCACCCTCGGCGCTGCGTGAGAAGTTTCATCATAGGCCAGCGCTACGGCATAGTGGGTTGGGTTGGTGATGATGACGGCCGCTTTGGGAATTTCCGCCATCATGCGCCGCCTTGCGCGCGCCATCCGTAAATTGCGAATGCGGCCCTTGATCTGGGGGTCGCCTTCGCTTTCCTTCACTTCTTCCCGCAATTCCTGGCGTGTCATGCGCAAACGGCGCAAATGACGAAAGCGCACCACCAGGTAATCCAGCACGGCAATCGCGGCAAAAGCCAAAACGGCAGCGATGAAAAGATCCATCGAAGCCTGCATCATTTGCTGCAAAAGATCACCAGGGCTAAGCGACAGGACCATGCGTAATTCCTGCGGATCACCCAGCGCCCACCAAAGCGCCGCGCAAATAACGGCAAGCTTGATAAGCGTGCGCAGGAATTCGATCGCACCCTCCGGGCCTAATAAACGTTTGATGCCTGATGCAGGATTGATGCGCGAAAATTGCGGCTTGAGGCCCTTGGCTGAGATAAGGCCGCGGCTTTGCAACATTGTCGCGGCAATAGCACCGATCATTCCCAAAACCATGACAGGCAAAATAGCCATCAGGCCAAGCCGCATCATTTCAGGACCAACCAGAGCGATCTGCAATTGATGCGTATTTTCCATTACGCCGCGCATGCCGCGCATCAATTCATAACCAAGCGTTGGTAGCCCAAAAACCATACCAAGCAGGCCGGCACCAAGCACAGTAAAGCTTATCAATTCACGCGAGATAATAACCTGGCCTTCTTCCCGCGCCTTTTCCAGGCGCCGCGGTGTGGCTTCTTCTGTCTTGTCTGCCGCACCATCTTCTTGCCCGGATTCAGCCATGCTCAGCGTCCACCCGGCAGGGCCAGAAAGCTATCGCGCGCGATGCTGGCGTAAAGGCCCAGCATGGCCGGCAACAGAATGCCCAGAAGCAGAATGCCCAGCAGGATTTGTCCAGGCACCACAAGAAAATAGATTTGTACCTGCGGCGCGATACGGGCGAGCAGCCCAAAGGCCACATTCAGCACCACGGAAAGGAGCAGAAAGGGCGCCATTAATTGCAGCGCGAGTAAAAAGCTTTGCCCAACAGCCGCCGCCATCGCTTCAGCACCGGGACCCGCAAGGAAGCCACCACCCACCGGCAGCACCGCATAGCCTTCCAGCAACGCGCGCAAAGGCAAAGCGTAAAGCCCACTGCCCAGTAGCAGCACAACCGCCATCAACGTGAAGAAGCGCCCAGTCACCGCATTCTGACCGCCCATGGCTGGATCCGGCACCAGCATTTGCGAAAGCCCCAGCAGCAAGGCAAAAAGCTGTCCGGCCATGGTCATGGCGAGGCTGACCAGGCGCGCCAATGCGCCGTACCAAATACCAATGACCAGTTCCGTGCCAATCAGGCGCAGCAATTCGCCAACACTATCTGGTGCTGACGGGAAGGAATCGGCCAGCAAGGGATAGAGCACCATCACCAAAGCCAACCCAAGGCCCAGGCGTATATTGGCGGGGATTTCCTGTTCACCCAGGCCCGGCAGCAACATCACCACCGCACCAATACGCGCCAGCATCAGCACAGCACGAAACACCATATCCGGCAGGGCGG
>CAIMVB010000054.1 GCA_903844785.1 uncultured Rhodospirillales bacterium
ACGCTCCGCCGCCGGGCGCTGATAGGTCTTTTCAATATAGGCCCGCGCATGATCCACCAGATGCATGTAATGCACGCCCGAAGGGCAGGTCGTCATGCAGGAAAGGCACGACAGGCAGCGATCCACATGCCGCACCTCAAGCTCACTCGCCGGGCGGCCGGATTCCAGCATATCCTTGATCAAATAAATCCGGCCCCGAGGCGAATCCAATTCATCACCCCGCAGCAAAAACGTGGGGCAAGTCGCGGTGCACATGCCGCAATGGACACAACTGCGCAGGATACGGTTGCTCTCGGCAATCTCAGGGTCGGCTAATTGGGCAGGGGTGAAGAGGGTTTGCATAACCTGACCTTAGACCAAAAAGGCCCAATAGGGGGAAGCGGGGGCGCTACCCCCGAGACCCCCGCCGAGACGAAGTCAAACCTTGGCCGGGCGGGCGCCCAAACTATGCGCAATGGCGTAGGTCAGATCCGGGCGGTTCAGCGTATAGAAATGGAATTCATCAACGCCATTGGCCTGCAATAGCCGCACCTGCTCAGCGGCCACCACAGCAGCCACCATGCGGCGCGTTTCCGCATCCTCCTCCAACCCTTCGAACAACTGGCCCATCCAGGCCGGCACAGAAGCGCCACACATGGCCGAGAACTTCACCACCTGCTGGAAATTCGACACGGGCAGAATGCCCGGTACGATCGGCACATTAATTCCCTTGGCATGGCAGCGATCAATGAAACGCAGAAAAGTCTCGCCTTCAAAGAAATACTGCGTAATGGCGCGCGTCGCACCCGCATCAATCTTGCGCTTCAGGAAATCCAAATCCGCATCGGCCGAAAGCGCCGCCGGATGGGTTTCCGGATAGGCGCCCACGCTGATTTCAAAATCCCCAATCCGCTTCAGGCCCCGCACCAAATCCTCGGCCTGGGCATAGCCCCCCGGATGCGGCACATATTCCGAAGCCCCCGCCGGCGGATCGCCCCGCAAGGCCACAATGTGGCGCACACCGGCAGCCCAGTAACGCCGCGCAACCTCATCCACCTCATCCCGGGTCGCACCAACGCAGGTCAGATGCGCCGCCGGCGTCAGGCTGGTTTCCGCAACCAGCCGCGCCACGGTGGTATGGGTACGTTCCTGGGTGCTGCCTCCTGCGCCATAAGTCACCGAGACGAATCGCGGGCCTAGTGGTTCCAGCCGCCGAATACAGGCCCAAAGCTGTTCTTCCAGCTTGTCCGTCTTGGGCGGGAAGAATTCAAAGGAAAGCCGCGGCGCCGGCAGGGCCGCCGGGGCCGGCAGGGCGCTGAAACGCGGGCCAGTCAGCCAGCGGGCAAGCGGGCCAGGGGCAAGGTTATTCATGATATTTCCCGACATGGTGACGCATTTGCTTTTTCGCAACGGCGCCCCCCTTTGCCCATCGCGCCTATCTTGGCAAGAGTGAAAAGCTTGCTTTAAGCGGTTCCCCCAACAAGGCTTTTCGCGCTAAGAACCCCCCAAGATGACACCCCTTGCCGCCCGCATCCTTGGCCCTGCCGCGTTTTGCCTGCTGATGCTTGCGGGCTGCGCCACGCCGCCGCCTGCCGATGACCCGGAAGCGGTGCAGGAATTCAAGGAAACCAACGACCCGCTGGAACCCACCAACCGCGCCTTTTTCGCGGTGCATGAGGCGATAGACCAGGCCGTGCTTCAGCCTATTGCGGAAGCCTATCGGGACCTACTGCCTCAGCCGGTGCGGAACGGGGTCCGCAATATGCTGGGCAACCTCCGCACGCCCGTGATCCTGACCGGCGATCTTTTGCAGGGCAATCTGGACCGCGCGCGCAAAACGCTTGGCCGCTTCATGGTCAATTCCACCATCGGGCTAGGCGGCATCAATGATGTGGCGCGCAGCTATGATGTGCATGGCCATTCGGAAGATATGGGCCAAACCCTGGCGGTTTGGGGTGTCGGCGAAGGCTTCTATCTTTTCATGCCTCTGCTCGGGCCATCCAGTCCGCGCGATTTGGTGGGCTTCGGGGCAGATATCGTCATGAACCCCGTGACCTGGTTCGGCCAAGGCCAGATCTTGGATGCCTGGAATTATACCCGCCTTGGCCTCACCATTGTTGATACGCGTGAAGCCCTGCTGGAACCGATTGATGCCGTGCGCAAAACCTCGCTCGACCCTTATGCAACCCTGCGTTCGGCCTATCGCCAACGCCGCGCCTTTGAAATCCAGAACCGGGATAGCCCCGCCGGCGCCGTGGCGCCCGCAGGCGGCACCGGCTTCGGCCAAGGTGTGATGGAGCCCCGCTAATGCCGCGCTTTCTGGTACATCGTCGTCTTGTTCTTGCCGGCATGATGGGCCTTGCCTGTACGCCCGCCCGTGCGCAGCAAATGGATATTGCCCGCGCCACCACTTTTGTGGACAAGGCCGGGCAGGATCTGGTGAATGCCATCAATGACCAGCGCCTGAACCAGGCGCAACGGCGTGACAAGGTGGCAAGCATTCTGCGCACCGCGATTGATATTGAAGGCACGGGCCGCTTCATCCTGGGCCGCTATGTGCGCCAAGCATCGCCCACCGAATTGCAGGATTACTTGAAGCTGTTTGATGAAATCATCATCCGCAATCTTTCCTCTCGTTTCGGGGAATATCGCGGCGTGAAATTCTCGCTCGGGCGTTCGCAACAGCGCACGGAAGAAGATGCGCTGGTCAGCACCCTGGTGGAAAGACCCAATACACCTTCCTTCACGCTGGATTGGCGTGTGGCCGAAATCAATGGTCAGCCCAAGGTGGTGGATGTGATTGCGGAGGGCACTTCCCTCCGGCTCACGACCCGCAGCGAATACGCCGCTGTCATTCAACGCAATAGCGGGCGTGTTGCTTCGCTTCTGGATGCCATGCGCGGGCAGATCGCCCAATTGGCGGCGCGTGAAGGCGGCTGATCAACCGCCGCCTAGGCT
>CAIMVB010000055.1 GCA_903844785.1 uncultured Rhodospirillales bacterium
ACAACGCGGAAATTATTGAAGGCTTCCTGACCCCAGCGGAGGAATTCGTAACGCTCACCATTGCGTTCAAATTCGATATCCACATTCTGCTGAAGCGAGGATGCGGTGCCGGAGACATCCACCATCACCGAATGGTCAATCACCAGGTCCACAGGCACCAGCGGGTTCACCTTGCGCGGATCACCACCCAGGCCCAATAGCGCATCGCGCATGGCGGCAAGGTCCACCACGGCGGGCACGCCGGTGAAATCCTGCAAAAGAATGCGCGCGGGGCGGAAGGGCACTTCCTTATCGGAACGGCCTTCCTTCACCCATTCGGCGATCTTCTTCGCATCATCCACCGTGTAGGAACGGCCATCTTCGAAGCGCAGCACATTTTCAAGCAGCACCTTGAGGCTATAGGGCAGGCGGGTGATGTCGCCGATGCTCTTCGCTGCCTCGGGCAGGCTGAAATAATGATAGGTCTTGCCGTCCACGCTGAGCGTGCGACGGGTCTTCAGGCTGTCTTGCCCGATCATCCGCATGGCTGTTTACCCTTCCTCAAGCGCGCTGGCCTTGCGTGACCGCGCCAATGGCGGCTTTAAAGCATGGAGACTGGATGCGGTCCATTGGCGGGGGGCGGATTTTGGCTGCGGGGCAACCCATTCTGGAGGTAAGCGAGCTTGCCTGCATCCGCGGTGATCGGGCGATTTTCGCCGGGCTGAGTTTTTCTGTGCCCGCAGGTGGTGCGCTGTTGCTGACTGGCGCCAATGGCGCGGGGAAATCCAGCCTGCTCCGCATCCTTGCCGGGCTGCTGCCCGCCGCTGAGGGGGAGGTACTGTTGGAAGGCACCCCTGCCCGTGCGGACCCCACCGGCCATGCGCTGAGGCTGCGTTATATCTCCAGCCAAGATGCGCTGAAGCCCGCCCTGACGGTGGCTGAAAATTTGGCGTTCTACGCGGCACTTTGGGGTGGGGAAGTGACCCCGGCCCTGGAAGCGCTTGGCCTTAGCGCGCTGGCGGGCTTGCCTGGGCGGGTGCTGTCCACCGGGCAAAGGCGGCGGCTGGCTTTGGCGCGGCTTGCCTTGGCGCCCACGCGGCTTTGGCTTTTGGATGAACCGAGCCTGGGGCTGGATGCGGCTTCGGTCACACGGCTTGGGGCGCTGATGGCGCGGCATCGCGCGGCGGGCGGCGCCATTCTGGCCGCGACGCACCTGCCCTTACCCCTGCCGGATGCGACGGAGCTGAAGCTATGAGCGGCGGGGTTTTTGGCGCCTTCCTCGCGGTGCTGGGGCGGGAATGGAAGCTCGCTTTGCGCCATCCGGCGGATACGCTGGCGGCTGTGCTGTTCTTTGTGCTGGTGGCAGCGCTTTTCCCCTTTGGCGTCGGGCCGGCACCCGAGACCCTTTCACGCCTCGCGCCCGGCGCGTTGCTGGCCGCCGCTCTGCTGGCCGCGCTTTTGCCGTTGGATCGGCTTTTTGGCGCGGAGGCCGAGGATGGTTCGCTTGATCAATTGCTGCTGTCTGGCCTGCCACGCAGTGCTTTGGCGGCGGCCAAGGCGCTGGGCCATTGGCTGACCACCGGCGTGCCGCTTATTGCGGCGACACCCATCGCCGCGGCCATGCTGAACCTTCCCGTGGAAGCCTGGGGCGTGGCGATGGCCGCACTGGCTTTGGCGACCGCGCTTTTGTCCTTGCTTGGCACTTTGGGCGCGGCGCTGACATTGGGCGCGCGGCGCGGTGGCGTGCTTTTGCCGCTTCTGGTGCTGCCACTCGCGATTCCGGCGGTGATTTTCGGCGCAGCGGCGATTGAAGCCGCCAGCGCCGGGCTTTCCGCCGCCCCCTTTCTGCTGCTGCTGGGGGCGGGTGTGTCTATCGCCGCGCCGCTCGCGCCACTCGCGGCGGGGGCGGCGCTTGGGGGAGATTAGGCGGGAGGCATCGCCCAGACGGCCGCTTCGTTGCCCGCAGCGTAGTAATTATTGGTGATCGCCGCATTGCGATTGACCAGCGGGCGCATGAACAGCGGATGCGTCATGCTGCGGATTTCATGTTCCACTTCGAACAGCACGCGGCCATTATCCGGGTCCACCACCTTGATGAAGCGGTATTGATGCGCGCTGTCTTCGCGTGAAATCAACCCGCGTTCATTAAGCCGGTTGTAGATCCCACCGAAATCCACAAAGGCCAATTGGACATGGTGGCCATCAAAAGCGGGTTGCGGCTTGTCGGTTTCGCGGAAGATCAGGAATTGCTCCCGCGCCACGCGCACATAAAGCAGGCCATCGCGCATTGCCGTGCTGGTGCCGATGATCTGTTCATAGAAGCGCGCCATGCCAGGCAACGTGCCGGGCGCGACATCGAATTCGACATAGGGCATGCCAAGCGTGATGCGGCCAAGCTTTTCCGCATCCGGGCTATGGCAGCGCATGCGATTGCCCCAGGGGCAAGTCACATCCACATGATCCTCAGCTTCAGAGAAGCTGTATTGCGTGCCTTCCAGCCAGCGCCGGGCACGATCCAGCCGATGCAGTAATTGCGCGCGATCCGGCAAAACCAGACCCGTCGTGCCGCGCAATACCTGCGCGGGGCCGGTCGGTAAATGGAATTGGCTGATGCCGGCATTGGCCCACATATTATCAATGCCCGTCATCAGATACGGGTCACGCGTCAGGCCAAGCGCGCTGATGTAGAAGGCTGTCGCCTTCAACTGATCCGGCACTTGCAGATTGACATGCTGCAATTCAACGACATTGCCGAGGGATTCCTCTGTCCGATCCCAGGGGCAGGCGAGTTTCGGGGTGCCATCCATTGTTTCGCTCCGTTTGCTATATGTAAAAGGCGACGCCCGCTTCAGCGGCGGCTTTCCACCATTGCGCCATAAACCAGGTTCTTGAACAACATCCGCGTATGACCGCGGCGGGAAGGGCCTTGCGCCATGAAGATCGCAACCAGCCCCTCGGCCCGGTCAATGGTGAAGGAGGTGCCCCAGGCGCCCGCCCACATGGCATCACCCGTGCTGCCCGGCGCCACGCCAAGCCCATCCTGCAAGCGCACGCCAAAGCCAAGGCCAAAGCCATAGCCAGGCCCGGTGGAGGCTTCCGGTGAGCCACCCATGCCCTGCATGTGGTTGGAGAGCATGTAATTGACGATGGGCGCCGAAAGGTAGCGGCGGCCGCCGTAAATGCCGCCATTGGCCACCATTTGCGCGAAGCGGATGTAATCGCCCGCCGTGGAAACCAAGCCAGCACCGGCCTTGAAGTAGGACCGTCCGGCCTCGTTTTCCATAATCCGATAGGCGCGCCACATGCGGGCCTTCAAAGGGTCGGTATCCAAAGCTTCGGCGAGGCGGTCGCGCTTTTCCGGCGGCACGAACCAGGCAGTATCCTTCATGCCGAGCGGGCCAGTGATGCGTTCAACGAAAAAACGATCCAGCGGCATGCCAGCCACGCGTTCCACCAGCAGGCCCAGAACATCGGTTGCAACCGAATAATGGAACATGGTGCCGGGCTGGTGCGCCAAAGGAATGCCGCCAAGCCGGCGGAGCATTTCATCACCCGTAATCGGCCCATCAGCGGCGGCAATATTGGCGCTGTTATACATATCCCGAATGCGCGCGGAAGGCGCGCTATCGGCATAAACAAAACCCGCCGAATGGCGCAGCAAATCCTGAATGCGCGGCGGGCGCGTGGGGGCGACATCTTCGGCTGGCTGGCCTTCGCGGCGCAGTTCCACTTTCAGATTGGCCAATTCCGGCAAGACATCTCCGATGGGATCAGAAAGCTTCATCTTGCCTTCTTCCACCAGCATCATGGCCGCGACCGAGGTAATGGGCTTGGTCATGGAAGCTTGCAGGAAGATCGTATCCTTCCGCATCGGCTTGGTGCGGGCCGCATCCTGATGGCCATAGGCTTCGAAATGCACCACTTCCCCGCCGCGGGCGATAATGGCGACACAGCCAGGGAAGGAACCGCGCGCGGCTTCGGCCATCAGCGCCGGTTCAAAAGCTTTCAGGCGCTGGCGGGAAAAACCCCGGATCAATTCCGGTGGGCGCGGCGGGCGGGGCACAGCCTCGGCCGCTGGTTGCGCCATGGCAGGGCTGGACACGGCAAGCGCCGACAAGCCAAGACCAAGCGCTGCACGACGGGATGTTTCGGACGCCATAGTGCTTTTCCTCCTGGGCCGGCCCTGGCGGGCGGCCTTGTTTAAGGAAAGGCTAGATCAGATCGGGCGAGGCTGAAAGCGCCCCGCCCGTATTATATCGCCCCCTGCCCTATTCCGCCGCCTTGGGCGCATAGCCAAGGCCACCCTGGTATTTTTCCGCCGCTTCGGCGGGCAGGAATTCCGCTTCCATTTCGCGGATGCGGTCAAAGCCCGCAAAGCCATGCAGATTGCCCATGGGGTGCTGCTTGAAGCGCGCATCATAAGCGGCTTCGGCCATGGGGCCTTCGGCCTTCAGCGTGGTCGCGAAATCATGGATCGCCATGATGGTGGCGCGCATCGCCGCCCCCGGCAGGATGCAGGCGCGAATGCCGATCGCGGCCATTTCTTCCGCCGTGAAGCGGGGCGAAATGCCGGTCATGTTGTAGAACACCGGGCCTTTCACCGCCTGGCAGATATGCGCGACTTCTTCCTTATCCTTCGGGCCTTCCACGAAGGCGAGATCCGCACCCGCTTCCAGAAAGGCATTGGCGCGGGTGATGGCTTCTTCCATGGAACCACCATGCGCGCCGCGTGCATCGGTGCGCGCGATGATCACGAAATCCGGATCGAGCGCATCGCGGGTTTGGCAGGCGGCACGGATTTTCAGTACCGCTTCGTCCCGCGCAATCACCTCCCGCCCCGCCACATGGCCGCAACGCTTGGGCGCCACCTGATCTTCCAAATGCATCCCCGCAACACCTGCGCGGATATATTCTTCCACCGTGCGCACCACATTGATGGCATTGCCAAAGCCCGTATCGGCATCGGCAATCAAT
>CAIMVB010000056.1 GCA_903844785.1 uncultured Rhodospirillales bacterium
ATCCTGGTGGCCTATGGCCCCTGCTGCTTTGCCAGCAAGGCGGGCCAATTGGCCGGCAACCATTTCCTGACCATCCGCGAAGGGCTGGACCGCCTTGCCAAAACCGGGCGTGCGGTGCTGTGGGAAGGCGCGAAGCCCATCACCTTCCGCGCGGGGTGAGGGGCCTTCCCCTCATAACGCCTTCAGATTGATCGCCGCCGGCTTGCCGCGTTCGGTGGCGACTTCAAAGCTGACCTTCTGGTTTTCCTTAAGGCCTTGCAGCCCCGCCTTCTGTACGGCCGTGACGTGCACAAACACATCATTGCCGCCACCATCGGGCAGGATGAAGCCAAAGCCCTTGGTGGCGTTGAACCATTTCACAGTGCCATTCGGCATAACGCGAGCCCCTTTGTTATGGCGGTGGCAGTGCCACCGTGTTTTCCGGTTTTCCCGGACGGGCCCGATAGCGGTCAGCAGGCCGACCACTCGGCAAGGCACGGCACGAAAATCCCGAGAAAATCAGACAATTTTCGCCGCTTCGGCGTCAAGTTTTTTGTGCAAGAAATCCCGGCAATTATTCCGCCTTCATGCCAGCGCGTTCTGCCAGATCAGACAGTAATTCGCGTTGTTGCGCCAGAAAGCCCGCGAAATCCTGCAAACCCAGGAAGGCCGCTTCTGCCCCCTGGCCGGCAAGCAGCCTGATCACCTCCGGCTGGGCAAGGCTTTGCTTTATCGCGTCAGCGATCCTGGCCATGATGGGTTGCGGAACCCCGGTTGGGGCGTAAAGCCCAATCCATTCCGAAAGGGCGAAGCCTGGCAGGTCAGCGGCTTCAGCCACGGTTGGCACTGCTGGCAAAATAGGGGTGCGGCTTTCAGCGGAAACCGCCAGCGCCCGCAAGCGATTGCCCTGCACCAGGCCCAGTGAAGACGGCATGGTGGCAAAATTGAACAAGGTATCGCCTGTCAGCACCGCCATGGCGCCAGGCGCCCCACCACGATAGGCAACATGCTGCGCGTCAATGCCGCTGCGCAAAATGAAATGCAGCCCCGCGAAATGAGAAGCGGAACCAAGCCCCGCAACGGAATAATGCGGCTTATCCGTTCTTGCGCGCAGCGTTGTGATCATGTCGCGCAGATTGGCCGGCCCATCCACCGGCACCACAAGCAGCAGCGGCATGATGGAAAGCCGCGCTACGGGCGCGAAATCTCTCAGATAATCAAAGGAAAGATTGGCATGTAGCCTATGGCGCACTGCGAAGGCTGAAGCATCCGCCATCAGCGTATAGCCATCGGGGCGCGCCGTGGCTGCAATCTGCCCGCCATAAACGCCGCCTGGTCGGTTTTCCACCACCACCTGTCGGCCCAGGATTTGCGACATGGGCCCCGCCACTACGCGGGCTGTGGTATCAGCCCCACCACCTGGGGCGAAAACCACAATCAGCCTGATTTGCCGATTCGGAAAATCCTCTTGCGCGCCAGCGGGGTTGAGCAGGCCAAGTGCCAGCAGCACCCCACACAATATCCGCCGCATCACCTTCACCCCCGCGTGAGCCATGCCCTGATCTCCTCATTATGTTCGCCCAAATCCGG
>CAIMVB010000057.1 GCA_903844785.1 uncultured Rhodospirillales bacterium
CCTTTTGCGCTCTATCGCAGGTTGCAAAATCGCCCTGAAAATTTTTTAGGAAAATTATCTTGACGTATGCGCGGCTTTAGGCTATCAAACTCACGCCAACGGGCGAAGTGCGCCTGAAGGTCTTCCTCTCTCGCTCCTCCCGAAACTTCCATGGGCCCGGCCTCTTCCACAAGAAGGCGCCGGGCTCATGGCTTTTTGGCGGGGCGCCAACCTTTTTCAGGAGAAGCGCGCATGGGTGGCCTCTTCAAAGCGCCAAAGCCGAAGATCATCCCCCCGCCAAGCCCACAAGCCGTGACTGTACCCCCACCTGCGCCGGATACCGTGGCTTCCGAAACACGTATTGAAAGCCGCGCCCGCGCCGAACGCGGCCTGCCCGGCACCATCGCCACCTCCGCGCGTGGCTTGCTTGGCAGCATGCCGGATTTCTTCACCACGCGCCGTTCCTTGCTTGGGGAATGAAACGCATGACCCCGCAGGAAATCCTCACCCGCTACGAAGCCGCACTGGCCGCGCGGCAACGCCATGAAGGCATTTGGCGCGATTGCTATAACCATGTGCTGCCCCCCATCGGCAGCGGTGCCACGCTGTTTGACGCGACGGCTGCCGATGCAGCCGAACAGCTTTCCGCTTCATTGCTCGCGGAACTCACACCGCCCTGGTCGCGCTGGTTTGGCCTTGCCCCCGGCCGCCCAACGCAGGATGGGGATGCACAACACGCAGCCGCCGTTTTGGAAGAAGCAGCCGAGGCGCTGCAAACCCATTTCGATCGCTCCAACTTCGCGCTTGAAATGCACCAAGCCTTTCTTGACCTGGTAATCACCGGCACTGGCCTGATGCTGGTGGAAGAAGCCGCACCGGGAGAAGCCTCGGCGCTGCGCTTCACCGCCATTCCCATGCAGGATGCCGTGCTGCAGGAAGGCCCATCTGGCCGGCTTGATACGGTGTTCCGCGCCATCAGCATGACAGAAGCGGCGCTGCTGGCGCGCTTTCCGGGCAGCCTGCAGCCACGCGCGAAACAGGCAGCCGCAGATGACGTAAAGCACCGCGTCATTGAAGCGATTTGGCCTGATCGCGCGGGCTATCGCTTCGCCGCCATTATGGCTGATGGCGATGCGCCCATGTTGCTTGCGGAAGGCAGCTTCGCCGAAAATCCATTCATCGCCTTTCGTTGGCTGAAGGCACCTGGCGAAAGCTATGGCCGCGGCCCGGTGGCGAAAGCACTGCCCGATATTCGCACCGCGAATAAGGTGGTGGAATTGGTCCTTGCCAATGCATCCATCGCCGTCACCGGTATTTGGCAAGCGGAAGATGATGGCGTGTTAAACCCCGCCACGGTGCGGCTGGTGCCCGGCGCCATCATCCCGAAAGCGCCTGGTTCTTCTGGCCTGACACCATTGGCCGCGCCTGGCAGCTTCGATGTTTCTCAGCTTGTGCTCAATGATTTGCGCGCGCGCATCCGCACTGCGCTGCTGGCCGATAGGCTTGGCCCGCAACGCGATCAGCGCATGACCGCGACCGAAGTGCTGGAACGCGCTGCCGAAACATCACGGCTTTTGGGCGCCACTTACGGGCGCTTGCAGGCAGAATTGCTGACACCGCTGATTGCGCGCTGCATTTCCATTCTGCGCCGGCGTGGCGATATCGCGCCGCTTCTGCTGGATGGACGCGAAGCCGTGCTGCGCTATCGCAGCCCCCTCGCGCAGGTGCAGGGCCGAGCGGATGCGGCGAATGCATTGCTGTTCCTGGAAGCTTTGCGCGGTCTTGGCCCGCAAGCGGTGGCTGAAATCAATATCCCCGCCACGACACGTTGGCTTTCCCGCACCCTCGGCACCCCCGCCGAAATGCTCTCATCCCCCCATCAGGAGTAAGCCCCATGCCCGAGGATCTGCTTGCAAACGCGCTTGCCGAACAGGCCACACCATCAATGCGCCCCGAAGATGTGCCAGAGAAATTCTGGGATCAGGAAGCGGGCCAGCTGCGCGTGGAAGCCCTGCTGAAATCCTACCGCGAATTGGAACGCCGCCTGTCGCAGCGCCTGGCCCCGCCGGCTGCCGATGCACCCGCGGAAGAAGTGATTCGCTTTCGCCGCGGACTTGGCATCCCTGATAGCCCGGATGAATACCAGATCACGCCGAAGCATGATCTGTGCTGCGCCGACGACGAAGTGAACCAGCGCCTACATGAAGCAGGCTTCACGCCGGCGCAGGCGCAGCTTGTCTATGATCTGGCGGCCGAGCGCCTTCTGCCCATGATCGCGGAAGCCGCCGCGCAACTCGAAGCCGATCGGCAGGTGGAAAAACTGCGCGAGCATTTCGGCGGTGAAGAACGCTTTCGCCGTATTGCGCAACAAATCTCTGCATGGGGTCGCGCCAATTTGCCCGATGCGGTGTTTGAAGCGCTCTCGACCACATCTGAAGGGGTCATGGCGCTTTACCGGATGATGGAAAAGGGTGAACCGGCCATCACCCGCAAGGCCGAAGCCGCCAGCGCCACGGATGAAGTTGCGCTGCGCGAAATGATGCGCGACCCGCGCTACTGGCGCACGCGTGAACCAGAATTCGTCAAGCGTGTAACGGATGGCTTCCGCCGTATGGTCGGCGGCTGAGCCAGCCTCCGGCGGGGCTTGAGTCGAAACTTACTCGCCCCGACCGATGGGGGCGGGTGCGAAGCCCTGAACGCGCACCCGCCCCACCCCATTGCCGCCGCAAAACCAGAATTGGCGCGGCGTGTCATCGCCAAGCATCGGCCCATTGCGTCAACCGGCGCCGCGATATTCCCGCAACCCCAGATGAAAGACAGGCAAACGCATGTCCGGAACCATTGAAGAAGCCTTTGTCAAGCAATTCGAAGCCGAAGTCGCTGAAGCCTATCAGCGCCAGGGCAGCAAGCTGCGCCCCACTGTGCGCAGCAAAACCGGTGTGAAGGGTGCTTCCACCATCTTCCCGCGCGTGGGCAAAGGCACCGCCGCCGCCAAGGCGCGCAACGGTGCCGTGCCGGTGATGAACCTTACCTACAGCAACGCCGAATGCTTCCTGCAGGATTATTACGCTGGCGAATGGATTGATAAACTGGACGAGATCAAAAGCAATATTGATGAACGCAGCGTCATTGCCAATGCCGGCGCCTATGCGCTTGGCCGTAAGACTGATGAACTGATTGTCGCCGCGCTGGATGGCGCGACGCAAGAAGCGGTTGGCACTGGTGTTGGCCTGGCTGATACGGATGGCCTGACCAAGCAAAAGGTGCTGATGGCGTTTGAAATGCTGGGCGCGGCGGATGTGCCGGATGATGGCCAGCGTTTCGCCGTGGTCGGCTGGAAGCAATGGTCTGAATTGCTGCAGATCCAGGAATTCGCCAGCACTGAATATATCGGCGATGATGCGCTGCCCTGGAAGGGTACGCAGGCAAAGCGCTGGCTTGGCGCGCTTTGGATGCCGCATTCCGGCCTCACCAAATCCGGCACGCTCCGCTACTGCTACTTCTACCACAAGACCGCGATTGGCCATGCGGTAGCCAGCGAAGTGATGACGGATATCACCTGGCATGGCGATCGCGCCGCGCATTTCGTGAACAATATGATGTCCCAGGGCGCGACCATGATTGACCCAACGGGTGTCGTGCGAATGCGCGCCAAGGAATAATCTTGCGGATGCGTGCAAAGGAATAAGCGTGCGAATGCGCGCCAAGGAATACGCGCGAAACGGCGCGGGTGGATTGCCGCCCGTGCCCCCTTCCCCCATAGCATCGGAGAGCACATCATGGCGCTGACCGCCATTACGCTATGCGCACGCGCATTGACCAAGCTTGGCGCGCAGCCCATCGCCTCATTCGAAGATGGCACTGCCGAAGGGGAAGTGGCCAATAGCCTTTATCCCGGGACGCGCGATGCCTTGCTTGCATCGCATCCCTGGTCCTTCGCCACCACTCAGGCCGCATTGCCACGCTTGGCGCAAAGCCCAAGTGCCGAATTTCGCTACGCCTTCCAATTGCCGCCGGATTTTCTGCGCGCCATTTCAGCAGGCACCGCCGGGCGTGCCACCGGCCTGCTATATCGGATCCAGGGCAGCAAGCTGCTGACAGATGTTGAAACCGTGGCACTCACGCATATTTTCCGCCCAGATGAAAGCGCCTTTCCGCCCTTCTTTGTGGCAGCGTTAGTGGCGCGTTTGGCAGCTGAATTCTGCCTGCCACTCACGGAAAATACCACGCGCGCGGATTTGCTTGCACGCCTTGCAGAAGCGGAATTGCGTGTCGCGCGCCGCGCTGATAGCCAGCAGGCTAGCGCCACCGCGCTTGGCTCCTTCCCGCTGATTTCGGTCAGGGGCTGACCCATGCCCGCCATCAAGCGTACCAAAACAAGCTTCACCGCAGGTGAACTCGCCCCCGAATTGCTTGGCCGCGCCGATCTGCGCGCCTATGAAAATGGCGCGCGGCGCCTGCGCAATGTGGTAATCCAGCCAACAGGTGGCGTTTCGCGCCGCGCGGGGCTGCGCCATGTCGCCATGCTGCCAGGTCTGGCACGGCTACTGCCCTTCGAA
>CAIMVB010000058.1 GCA_903844785.1 uncultured Rhodospirillales bacterium
GTCCAAAAGGCCGCGCGCTTCCTCCTGCCCCTGCATGGCCAGGCCAACCGAGCCTTCCAGCAAAAGGTAAAGCGCTTGCGCTGCGGCTTCGGTCGGGAAAATCACGCTACGTCGCGGCGCGGCAAGCGCTTCGGCAGCAGCCATCAGGCTTTGTGCTGCTGCGGGGCCGGCGGCGGAGAGGAAGGGGTGTTCGGCACCAAGGGCGGGTGCTGCGATCATTTCCTGCATGGGCGGCAGAAAAGCGCAGCCTGGCGCCAAGCTTCTTGATACAGCGCAAGCGCCCTGGCGGTCAGGCGCGGCTTCACGCAAAATGGCGGCGCAAAACAGGGGGACGCCATGCAGATCACTTCCAGCCATGTGCCGGCGGATTTCGCCACCGGGCATTTTTGTGCCCGCATCATGACCAGCGATGGGCCGTGCGTGATTGGCTTCGCGCAGGGCGAGGCCTTCGACCTGACGCCCGCCTTCGGCACGGCTTCACGCTTTCTGGAAGAAGATGATGCGATTGGCGCCATGACGCGGCGCGGCCAGCCGGTCTCGCTCGATCTCGCAGCGCTATTGGCCAATGCGGCCTGGAATGCGCGCGATGCCACGAAACCCTTTCTGCTGTCACCGATTGATCTGCAAACCGTGAAGGCCGCGGGCGTGACTTATGTGCGCAGCATGTTGGAACGCGTGGTGGAAGAACGCTGCCGCGGAGATGCCACCCAGGCGGAAGCGGTGCGCGCCGAATTTCGCGCCATTATTGGCGATGATCTGACAGCGATCATCCCCGGCAGTGCGGAAGCCATGCGCCTGAAAGCCGCGCTTTTGGCCAAGGGCTGGTGGAGCCAATATCTGGAAGTGGGCATTGGCCCGGATGCGGAGATTTTCACCAAATGCCCCGCCATGGCTTCCGTTGGCACGGGCAGCAAGATTGGCGTGCATCCTGTCTCCGCCTGGTCCAACCCGGAACCGGAAGCGGTGATGGTGGTGAACAGCAAGGGGCGCATTCAGGGTGCTACACTCGGCAATGATGTCAATCTGCGCGATGTGGAAGGGCGCAGCGCTTTGTTGCTGGGTCGTGCGAAGGATAACAACGCCTCCGCCGCGCTGGGGCCGATGATCCGGCTGTTTGATGCGGGCTTCACCTTGGAAGATGTGCGCCGCGCGGAACTCAGCCTAAGCATCACCGGGCGCGATGGGTTTGAATTGGCGGAAAGCGGGCCGGTGGGCGCGATCAGCCGCGACCCCGCTGATGTGGTTGCGCAAATGATCGGCGCGCATCATCAATATCCGGATGGCGCGGTGCTGTATCTTGGCACGCCGTTTTCTCCCGCGAAGGATCGCGGTGCGCCGGGCATGGGCTTCACGCATCATGAGGGCGATGTGGTGCGCATAGAATCCGCACGGCTTGGTGTGCTGGTGAATGAGGTGGATCGCACCGATGAATGCCCGCCCTGGCGCTATGGCATTGGCGCGCTATTCGCATCCCTCGCCGCGCGCGGATTGCCGCGCCCATGAAGGAAGAAACCGGGCGGCTTGATCGCGGCGATGGCGTGCATCTGGCTTGGCGGCGCATCGCCGGGCGCGGGCCGGGCGTGGTGTTTTTGGGCGGCTTCAATAGCGACATGACCGGGAGCAAGGCGGAATTCCTCGCGGGATGGTGCGCCGCACGCGGGCAGGCGTTTTTGCGCTTTGATTATTCCGGCCATGGCACATCCGAAGGACTGTTTGAGGATGGCACGATTGGGCGTTGGGCCGAAGATGCGGCCTGCGTGATTGCGGCGCTGACTGAGGGCCCGCAAATCCTGATCGGGTCTTCCATGGGGGGCTGGATTGCGCTGCTGCTTGCCACACGCCGCAAGTTTGCCTTGCGTGGCGTAATCGGCATCGCGCCGGCGCCTGATTTCACCGAGGATTTGATGTGGGCGGAATTCCCGCCTGCCGTGCGTGAGGCGATTTTGCGCGATGGTGTGTGGCATCGGCCCAGCGAATACGGCGCGCCCTACCCCATTACCCGCGCGCTGATTGAAGATGGCCGCAACCAGCTTTTATTGCGCGGGCCGATGGCGCTGGATTGCCCCTTGCGCATTCTGCAAGGCCAGCAAGACCCGGATGTGCCTTGGCGCCATGCGCTACGCATTGCGGATGCAGTGACGGGTGGTGATGTGCGCGTGACCCTGATCAAGGATGGGGATCATCGGCTGTCGCGGGACACGGATTTGGCCCTATTGGCTGAGACCCTTGAGCATATCTGCTAATCATTCGCTCAGCAGACATACTCAACGCCTTTGTCGGGTCGTATTTTCCGAGCCGCCGAGTGCTTCACACTCGGCTTGAAAATACTCTGGTATTTTGTGTGATCGTATTTTCCGAGTCGCCAAGTACTTCACACTTGGCTTGAAAATACTCTAGCGCCGCTCCTCGGCTAGGCTCGCCGCCAACCCCTCCCGATAACTCGGATAGCGCCACTCAATCCCCAGTGCCGCCTTGGTCGCAGCATTCGCCACGCGGCGATTTTCCGCCCAGAAGGAAAGCGCCATGGGCGACATGCTGGCGCGCGCTTCTGCAAAGGGGATCACGCGCGGCGGCGCCATGCCCAAAAGCCGCGCCGCTTCCGCCATGACATCCGCGCTGCCCGCCGGTTCATCATCCACAAAATTCAGCACACGGCAGCCGGGCAGAGGCGGGTTGGTGATGGCGGCCATCACCGCATGGGCGATGTCATCCCGATGAATGCGGCTGAAACTATGCCCCGGCTTTACCACGCTGCGCGCCACCCCCGCGCGCAGTTCTGCAAAAGGTGCGCGGCCGGGGCCGTAAATGCCACCCACACGACAAAGATCGAGCGCCGTTTCGGCGGGCCGCGCCGCGCGCCAGGCTTCTTCTGCCGCCAATCGCCTTTGGCTGCGCGCCTGGCCTGGGGCGGGCAGCGTTGCTTCATCCACCTCACCGCCGGCGCGGTCGCCATAAACCCCGGTGGTGGAAAGATAGCCGATCCAGCGTGGCTTGCCGGAAGCCA
>CAIMVB010000059.1 GCA_903844785.1 uncultured Rhodospirillales bacterium
AAGCCAAGGGCCAGCGCCAGCAGGCTCAATACCGCAAAGGTGATTGCCATTTGCAGCCCGCCCAGGCCCAGCACCAGCCGGCGCATCGCCTTCAGGCGTTCAAAGGAAAGTTCAAGCCCAATCAGAAATAGCAGAAAAACCACGCCAAGTTCGGCTATCGCGGTGACACTTTTCGCATCAATCACCGTGAACCAATAAAGCAGCGGGTAATCACCAATGAAGGACCCAAGCGCGAGCGGCCCCAGCACCGCCCCCGCGCCCAGATAGCCAAGCACAGGGCTGACACCAGCACGGCGCAATAGCGGCACAATCACGCCCGCCGTGCCCAGCACGACCAGCGCATCGCTATAGGCTTGGAAATTAACCGCCTCTGCCAAAACCGCCCCCTTCGCCCTTTCGGCTGTTTATATGGGGCGGTAATGGTGAATTTGCGGCAGCGTCAGGCCTTTAATGCAGCGGAATAGCGTGCTGGGTCGAAGCCAATGATCAGCTTATCGCCATGCGTCAGCACAGGGCGCTTGATCATACTGGGCTGCGCCAGCATCAACGCCACGGCACGGGCTTCATCCAACCCCTGCTTCTGGTCTTCAGGCAATTTGCGGAAGGTGGTGCCGGCACGGTTCAGCAAAGCCTCCCACCCCGCGTGGCGGGCCCAGGCTTCCAGCTTAACCGGCGCGATGCCCGCCGTTTTGTAGTCATGGAAATCATGGGCAATGCCATTGGCTTCCAGCCAAGCGCGCGCCTTCTTCATGGTGTCGCAATTCTTGATGCCATGGATGGTGATGG
Source organism: uncultured Rhodospirillales bacterium (assembly GCA_903844785.1). GTDB lineage: Bacteria > Pseudomonadota > Alphaproteobacteria > Acetobacterales > Acetobacteraceae > Neoroseomonas. The sequence goes on from CAIMVB010000059.1 coordinate 787, forward strand.
TCATGTCGCCTGCCCCTTGCCCGATCGCCCCGCGATACCAGCCTTGCGCGCCACCGCCAATCGCGCCAGCTTCAGCCAATCCCAAGGAGCACCCCCATGAGCAGCACGGCCGATTACACCCCCCCGAAAGTCTGGGCCTGGAACAAGGCCAATGGCGGGCGCTTTGCCAATATCAACCGCCCCATCGCCGGCCCGACACATGACAAGGAATTGCCGGTGGGCCGCCACCCCTTGCAGCTTTATTCACTCGGCACACCCAATGGCCAGAAGGTGACAATCCTGCTGGAGGAGCTTTTGGCGCTTGGTCACAAAGGCGCGGAATACGACGCCTGGCTGATCCGCATTGGTGAAGGCCAGCAATTCGGCAGCGGCTTTGTGGATATCAACCCGAATTCGAAAATCCCAGCACTTTTGGACCGGAGCGGCCCCAAGCCCATTCGCGTTTTCGAAAGCGCGGCGATCCTGATGCACCTTGCAGAAAAATTCGACGCCTTACTGCCGAAGGAAGCGGCGGCGCGCGCCGAATGCCTTTCCTGGCTGTTTTGGCAAATGGGCAGCGCGCCCTACCTCGGCGGTGGTTTCGGGCATTTCTACGCCTATGCGCCGGTAAAGATTGAATACGCGATTGACCGCTTTACGATGGAAACCAAGCGGCAATTGGATGTGCTGGACCGGCGCTTGGCCGAAAGCGCCTATCTGGGCGGGGATGATTACACCATCGCCGATATCGCCGTGTGGCCCTGGTATGGCGGCCTAGTGAAGGGCTTCTTGTATGGTGCCGCGGAATTCCTTGCCGTGCATGAATACAAGAATGTGCAGCGCTGGGCAGACGCCATCTTCGCCCGCCCCGCCGTGAAGCGCGGGCGCATGGTGAACCGCGTCACGGGCGAGGCATCCGAACAATTGCACGAACGCCATGACGCGAGCGATTTTGAGACGAAAACGCAGGATAAGCTGGGTAGCAGCTGAAATACTGCGACGGGGAGTGATGCCATTAAAAGTATAACTCCCTGATAAATACTCATATATTTGTATAATGTAAATTGATACTTGCTGTTTACATGGATTTTTCCAGGTTAGTATTAAATCTCGTTCACCTACCGGGAAAAATCCATGCTTACATGCACCAACGCCGCCCCCCAGTTTTTACATGGCACTGCCTGTGATTGCGCTAATCCAGGGCTTTCCCTCAAACGCCGGGGCTTTCTGGCGGCAGCGGGAATGATTGCGGGCGCTTCACTGCTTGGCGGCAAGGCTTCTGCCGCAAGCGGTAATTATGAAGCGATGCTGGTGAATTGCATCGATCCGCGTTTCACCACCAGTAGCCTTGGCTATATGGGCGCCAATAATATGCGTGACCGCTACAGCCAATTCGTCATCGCCGGCGGGCCCATCGGTGCCATCCATACGCGCTTCGCGTCTTGGCATTCTGCCTTCTGGGATAATCTGGCTATCACGGTTCAGTTGCACAACATCAAGCGCGTTGTTGCGCTTACGCATCGCGATTGCGGCGCGGCCAAGCTTGCCTTTGGCGATGCCGCGGTAGCAACCCGGCAGGCGGAAACGGCGGCCCATGCCGAATCCCTCCGCGCCTTCACCGCCGAAACACGCCGCCGCCAGCCAGCCCTCACGGTCCTGGCCGGCATTATGGATTTGAACGGCAGCGTGGAAGTCGTGGGCTGAATTCTGCTTCGCCCGCAATCAGCGGGGAAAGTCGTCAACTAAATAGCCTGCGTTTTGGCGGAACTGCTTTGCGGTTCCGCCAAAACCATTAAGGGCGCAGTTAAACGCCCTACTCCCACTCAATCGTCCCCGGCGGCTTGCTCGTGATGTCGTAGGTCACGCGGTTGATCCCGCGCACCTCATTCACAATCCTGGCCGCGACGCGATTGAGGAAGCCCATATCAAAGGGATAGACATCCGCCGTCATGCCATCCGTGCTGGTGACAGCGCGCAGCGCACAGGCTTGGTCATAACTCCGCCCATCGCCCATCACGCCCACGGTACGCACCGGCAGCAGCACGGCGAAGGCCTGCCAGATTGCGTCATACAAACCGGCATTCCGAATCTCTTCCAGGAACACGGTATCAACACGGCGGAGCAAATCCGCCTTTTCGCGCGTTACCTCACCGGGGATACGAATGGCCAAGCCCGGCCCCGGGAAGGGGTGGCGGCCCACGATTTCTTCCGGAATGCCAAGCTCCCGCCCCAGCGCGCGCACCTCATCCTTGAACAAATCGCGCAAGGGTTCCACCAGCTTCATACGCATATGCGCGGGCAGGCCGCCGACATTGTGGTGGCTTTTGATGGTGACCGAAGGCCCACCAATCGCCGAGACACTTTCAATCACATCAGGATAAAGCGTGCCCTGCGCCAGGAAATCGGCGCCGCCCAGCTTATTCTGTTCTTCTTCGAAGACTTCAATGAATAGCCGCCCGATGGTCTTGCGCTTTACCTCCGGGTCCGTCACGCCGGAAAGCTGGCCCAAAAACATATCCGAAGCATCGCGATGGATCAGCTTGATGTTGAAGCGGTCACGGAAAGTGCTGACCACTTGTTCGCTTTCATTCGCGCGCATCAGCCCGTGATCGACGTAAATGCAGGTCAGTTGATCGCCAATCGCCTCATGAATCAGCACTGCGGCGACCGAGCTATCAACGCCGCCGGAAAGCCCACACACAACGCGCCCCTGCCCCACCAGGGCGCGAATGCGCGCCACCGCTTCCTGGCGGAAACCGGCCATGGTCCAATCACCGGCGCAGCCACAAACGCCATGGGTGAAGTTCTTGAGCAGCGCGGCGCCATGGGGCGTGTGCACCACTTCCGGGTGGAACTGCACGCCGTAGAAATGCCGTGCATCATCGGCAATCGCGGCAAAAGGCGCGCCTTCGCTCACCGCCACGGGGCGAAAGCCGGGCGGCAGTTTCGTCACGCGGTCGCCATGGCTCATCCACACCTGTTCGCGGGCCCCCTTGGCCCAGACGCCGCGGGTGATGGCGCATTCATCTGTCACTTCCACAAAGGCGCGGCCGAATTCGCGGTGATCGGATGGCTCCACCAAGCCGCCCAGCTGCGCCGCCATGGTTTGCTGGCCGTAACAAATGCCCAGAACCGGAATGCCCATCGTGAACACGGCTTCCGGCGCGCGCGGGCTTTCGCCTTCCGTCACGCTGGCCGGCCCGCCGGATAAAATGATCCCACGCGGCGCAAAGGCGCGGATGCGGGCCTCCGGCGCATGATGAAAGGGCCAGACTTCGCAATAGACGCCAGATTCCCGCACGCGGCGGGCAATCAGCTGCGTCACCTGGCTGCCGAAATCGAGGATCAGCACATGATCGTGCCGGGGGGAGGAGTCGAGCGGTTCAGGGGCCATGCGGGCTTGCACCACAGCGCGGCGCGGCGGGCAAGATCAGCTTAGTTTGATCGCATTTCCCTGGCCGCCGGGTGGGCCCACTAGGCCTGAAAATGCTCCAGTCTTGGTCGCATTTTCCGAGCCGCCAAGTGTGGCCACTTGGCTTGAAAATGCTCAGTTTGTTGGATCGCATTTTCCGAGCCGCCAAGTGTGGCCACTTGGCTTGAAAATGCTCAAGCCTCAGGCGCGGGCGCGGTGGCGGCAAGCAGCGTATCAATCGGCTCCCACAATAGGGCCATTTGCTCCACCGCCTGGCCGCCCACGCGGGTTTGGCCACGCGCCACCACCCGCCCGCCCAGATGGCGATAGAACCATTGGGTCGGGTTATCCTTCAGCACCCAGACCATGGCGGAACGGCACCCCACCACGCGCAAATGCGCCGCCGCAGCGCGCATCAGCCGCCGCCCGGTGCCGCGGTCCCGGTAATCCTCATTCAAATAGAGGGTATTGATCTCCCCATCCGCCAGCCCCTCGCGGCGGGACCGCCCGCCAGAGGCAAAGCCGATGATGGTCGCTTCATCCGGCGCGCTGCCTTCCGGCGCATCATCGCCCGACGCCACCGCGACAAATACGGCATAGCCGCCGCGCCTATCAAACATGTCCCGCTGATACGAAGCGGCCAAGCGGTTCGAGGAAAGCCCGGAAAGATAGGCATCGGGCAGAAGGCCGGCATAGGCGCTGCGCCATACCGCGACATGCAGTGCGCCAATCGCGGCGGCATCACTGGCACGTGCGCGGCGGATCGCGATCATGGCTTTCTTTCCAGCACAGCGCAGAAGAATCCATCCGTGCCATGAGCGCCCGGGGAAAGCCGCAGCCAAGGCCCAGCGCAAGGCTGACCCACGCCGGGGCGCAGGGCCGGCCAGAGCGCGTCAAGCGCGATCGGCGTGAAATCCGGGTGGCTCGCCAGAAAGCTTTCCATCCGCTCCTCATTCTCCGCAGGCAATACGGAACAGGTAGCGTAGACCAATCTGCCACCCGGGCGCACCAATTCTCTTGCCTTGTCGAGAATGTCATTTTGCACTGCAATAAGTTCGGCCAGATCCTCAGGCCGGGTGCGCAGCCTGGCATCTGGGTTGCGCCGCCAGGTGCCGGTGCCGGTGCAGGGGGCATCCACCAAAACACGATCAAAACTGCCGGCGCGGCGCTTGGCCCAGCGGTCCCCGGCGGTCAGCAAATGGCGCTCTGCATTATCCACCCCGGCGCGGCGGAAGCGCAAAGCCGCCCCTTCCAGCCGAGGAGCCGAGGTATCGCAGACGGTGATCTTGCCCCGATTGCCCATGGTGGCGGCCATGGCCAGCGCCTTGCCCCCGGCGCCGGCGCAGTAATCGGCAACCCGCATCCCAGGGCGCGCATCGGCCAAAAGCGCGATCAATTGGCTGCCTTCATCCTGCACTTCAATCAAGCCAGCCTTGAAGGCGGCCGTGCCGGTGACCGGGCGGCGGGATGGGACGCGTAGCCCCCAGGGGGAAAAGGGCGTGGCTTCGGTCGCAATGCCCTCGGCCATCAGCGCGGCGGCGGCTTCTTCCCGCGTCCCGCGCAGCAGATTGGCGCGCAAATCAAGCGCGGCGGGCTGTTCCATGGCGGCGGCTTCTTCAGCCAGGGTCGCGCCAAACCGCGCCTGGAAATCGGCCAGCAGCCATTCCGGCAGGTTGAAGCGCACCGAATCCGGCATATCGGCATGCAATAGCGTGCGCCCGGCCATGATGCGGACAGCGCGGGCTTCCGCAGCATTAAGCGGCGCGGCGCCATAGCGTTCGCCCGAAAAGCCCCGTCCAATATCCGCTTCGGTCCATCGTGCCACCAGCACCAGATAGTTCAGTAGCAGTAGCCGGGGGGTTGGTTCGGCCGGCAGGCGCGAAAGGTTCCAGATCAGCCGCAGCCTTTGCCGCACCGCGCCCCAGACCCATTCGGCGATGCTGCGCCGATCCCCGCCGCCAATAAAGCGCCGGGCACGGAAAAAATCGCTGGCCACGGCATCTGCGGGGCGGCGACGGGCATCGGGGGCAAAGCATTGGGCTTCGAGCACCGCGAGAAGCTCGATCGCCGCAGCAAGTCTGGCGGAAGGGGTCACGAGGGGGAGCATCGGGGCAGAAGCGCCGCGTGGCAAGGCCCTCCCCCCTTCACCAACTGCGTCCGCTTGCTTTAGGCTTTGCGCCGAAACGGCGAAACAGATCGCCCAAAATGAATTGAGGAAGCGCCATGCATCTTGGTCTTTTCATGATGCCACTCCATCCGCCGGAGCGGCCCATGCATGAAACTCTGGCAGAGGATACGGAAAAATCCCTGCTGGCAGATCGGCTTGGCTTTCAGGAGGTTTGGGTGGGGGAGCATTTTTCCGCGACATCCGAACCCATTGCCTCACCTTTGATGTTCATGGCGGGCTTGGTGCATCGCACGAGCCTGACTTTCGGCACGGGCGTGATCAATCTGCCGAACCATCACCCGGCGATTGTGGCGGCGGAAGTCGCGCAATTCGATCATATGGCGCAGGGGCGCTTCATGATGGGGATTGGCGCGGGGGGCCTATCTTCGGATTTTGAGTTGTTTGGCGACATTGAGCCCAAGGAACGCGGCAAGCGTATGGTCGAATCGATTGAGACCATCCAGCGCATCTGGGCCGCTGAGCCGCCTTATGATGTGGGCGGCGAAACCTGGCCGGTGAAGATTTCGCGCAATGTGCTGCCCAAATATGGCGTGGGTTTCATGCCTAAGCCCTTCCAGCCGGGCGGGCCTTCCATTCATGTCTCCGCGCGGTCCAAGGATTCGCAGGGTGTGGCACTCGCGGCCAAGCGGGGTTGGGGTGTGATCAGCGCCAATTTCGTGGCCCACCGCATCCTGGCCGGGCATTGGCAAAGCTTCGCCGCCGGTATGCGTGAAGCGGGCCAGGCGCCGGATGGGGCGCGCTGGCGCATGGCGCGGAATTTCGTGATTGCCGGGACCGATGCCGAAGCCCGCGCCCGCGCCACCGCGCCTGAAGGGGCGACGCGCTATTACTTCGAATATCTTGGTAGTTTGGCGAAGCGCGCCGGGCTCGCCGCCACCATGACCCCGCGCGAGGATATGGACCATAACGCCGCCACACCTGAGGATATGATTGATGCCTGCGTGATCGTCGGCAGCCCGCGCACAGTCTTGGACAAGCTGATCGCTCTGCGTGAGGAAGCTGGCCCTTATGGCCATGTGTTGATGGCGGGGCTTGATTGGTCTGGCCCCAATGCTGCGTGGGAGGCTGAGAGCATGGCGCGCCTGGCGCAGGAAGTCATGCCAAGGTTGCGCCAGCATTTTGATCGGCGCGCGGCAGCGGAGTGAACCAAAAAAAGCGAAGCCGGGGCGTAGATTTCCACTAAGGGTGGCGATTCTTCAGAACTTTATTTACGAATCTCCGGTAGATTAAGGGCATGACGAAAATCATCCCCGGCGGCATCAATGCCGCGATGAATGTGACGCTGAGCGGCATGCAGCGTGCCGTGGAGCGTCTGGAAATGGCGGCAATACGCCTTGCCAATACTGCCGCAGCGCCAGAAAGGCCTGTGTTTGTGCCCCCCATCCCGCGTGAGGGTATCGGCACCGGCATCGCCGCCATTCAAGGGCAGGAAGCCCTGGAAGCGGCCATGGTTGATGTCATGATCGCAAAACGCGCTTATGAGGCGAATGCCAAAGCGTTCCGTTTTATCTCGGCCGAGGAGGATTGGCCCTTTAGTCGTGGGTTCTAGCCAAGCCTTCTGATCAGCGTTTTCTAAGTACCAACGTGGTCCAAGGCCCGACATTTATTCTGCGTTCCAGCACCAGGCCCTGACGGCGATGCGCCGCCAGCACCATGCGCGCCTGCGTGCCGAGAAGCCCGGCCAAAATGGCCGTTCCCTGCGGTGCAAGATGCGCCGCCAATTCTCGCGCCATGGCGCAAAGCGGGCGCGCCAGGATATTGGCGAAAATCAGATCATAGCGCTTGCCCTGCAAACGCCGATCACGCCAACCATCGGCCAATAGGGCATGCATTTGGCGCGACAGACCATTGAGCCGCGCATTCTCCGCACAGATACGCACCGACCAGGGTTCGATATCAGTCGCCGTCACCGGCATGTGCAGAAGCTTCGCCGCCGCCATGGCCAGAATGCCGGAACCGCTGCCCAAATCCATGATCCGCCGAGGACAGCGATGCGCCATCGCCTCAAACGCCATCAGGCAACCTTGCGTCGAGGCATGTTCACCGGAACCAAAGGCAAGGCCCGCATCCAGCTTCAAGACCAACCGATCAAAACAGGGCAGATCCTGAACATGGGTCGGGCGGATCAGAAAGCGCTGTCCTATGCGTTGTTCCGGAAAGGCCTGCACGGTGCGCGCCAGCCAGCCATCCGCTTCCACCGGGGCAATGTGCAAAACGGGCAGCGCAATACCGGCCACCATGGCGGCCAGCGCCAGCGCTGATTCCAATTCCTCCTGCGCTGCACCGGCTTCACGCACGCCTTCCACGCGCCAGGTATCGCTTGGTTCATCGCGGAAATAAGCGACCGTGCCGCAAACCTGCTGAAGTGCCGCTTCAAAAAACGGCAGCGCCTCATCGCTCAGGCCATCAATGCTGAGCGCTTCAAGCGGTTCGGCACGGCGGCGGGAAAGCGCGCCAGCGCCATCGGGGCCGGAAGGGCGCATCAGGCTTTCTCCACAAAACGATCAATCAGACGCTTTTCGCCGGCCTTGTCGAAGTGCACATCCAGCCGATCATCTTCCACGCCCGTCACCTCGCCATAGCCGAATTTTTGATGAAAGACGCGATCGCCCTTGGCATAGCGCGCCGCGCTGGCCGGACGTTCCTTCACTTCCCAGGCGCCCGCTTCAATCACGCGCGGGCGCTGGCCGTAAAGCCCGCCGGAAGATGGGAAAACGCTGGCACTTCGCATCTCCCGCGCCGCATTGCCTTCCAGCTTGATTTCAGATGTCGGCAATTCATCCAAGAAGCGCGATGGGATGGAAGCCTGCCAATTGCCATAGATGCGCCGATTGGCGGCGTGGCTGATTACCGCGAAACGCCGCGCCCGCGTGATGCCAACATAGGCAAGGCGGCGTTCTTCTTCCAAGGCCTTGTCGCCGCCTTCTTCCAGGCTGCGCTGCGATGGGAAAACGCCTTCTTCCCATCCAGGCAGAAAGACGCGGTCGAATTCCAAGCCTTTCGCGCCATGCAAAGTCATGATGGAAACGCGCTGGCCTTCCGCCGCTTCGTCATTCTCCATCACCAGGGAGACGTGTTCCAGGAACCCACCAAGCGTTTCGTAATCCGCCATGGCGCGCAGCAATTCCTTGAGGTTATCAAGCCGCCCCGGGGCTTCCGGGCTGCGGTCTTGCTTCCACATATCGGTATAGCCG
>CAIMVB010000060.1 GCA_903844785.1 uncultured Rhodospirillales bacterium
CGCGCCGGGCTGGCGCGCCGATGCCGGTCCGGCGGTGCTGCTCGGTGCGGGCGGCGCGGCGCGGGCCATTGCGGCGGCGCTTTTGGATGCCGGCGCGCCGCGCGTGACCTTGGTGAATCGCACCCCCACCAAGGCCGAAGCTCTGGCGCGGGATTTGGGCGGGCCTATCAATGTCGCGGATCGGCCGCCGCTGGCTGAGGCTGCGCTTCTGGTGAATACCACTTCGCTTGGCATGCAGGGTCAGCCCCCGCTTGAGATGGACCTCAGCCCCTTCGCCCCAAGCGCTGTGGTTGCCGATATCGTCTATGTGCCTCTGGAAACGCGGCTTTTGGCGGCGGCGCGGGCGCGTGGCCTGGTCGCGGTGGATGGGCTTGGCATGTTGCTGCATCAAGCCCGCCCGGGCTTTGAGGCCTGGTTCGGTGTGGCGCCTCAAGTGGATCAGGCTTTGCGCGATGTCGTGGCGGCCGATATTCCGAAACGTGATGGCGCATGAAGATTATCGGCCTCACCGGTGGGATCGGCATGGGGAAATCAACAGCCTCGGCCTGTTTTCGTCGTCATAGGGTGCCGATCTTCGATGCGGATCAGGCCGTGCATCATTTGCAGGCAGTAGGCGGGCGTGCGGTGCGGCCGATTGAAGCGGCCTTCCCAGGCACCACACGCGGCGGCGCGGTGGACCGGGAAGCGCTACGCCGCGCTGTATTGGGCAATCCTGCGGCGCTGAAAATCCTTGAACGCATTGTGCATCCGCTGGTGCGCGATGCGGAAAAGCGCTTCCTGGCGGCGGCGCGGCGCGCCGGGCAATCGCTTGTTGTGCTGGATATCCCGCTGCTGCTTGAAACCGGTGGCGAAAAGCGGGTGGATTTGGTGGTGGTCGTCTCGGCCCCTGCCGCTGTGCAGGCGGCGCGCGTGATGCGCCGGCCTGGCATGACGGCGGAGCGTTTAGCCGCCATCCGCGCGCGGCAAATGCCGGACGCCGTCAAGCGCCGGCGCGCGGATGTCGTGATCCATAGCGGGCTGTCGCGGCAATTCGCGGTTGCTGGCATTCGCCGTTTGTTGCGCAGACTTAGGGCGGCAGGCTGATGCGCCAGATCGTGCTGGATACGGAAACCACCGGGCTCGATCCGCTGAATGGCGACCGGGTGATCGAAGTGGCGGCGGTGGAATTGTTTAACCTGCTACCGACAGGTGAGGCGTTTCACACTCTGTTAGACCCGGAACGCGATATCCCCGCCGATGCATCGCGCATCCATGGCTTTACCAATGGCGATGTGGCGGGCAAGCCGAAATTTGCGGAAATCGCTGATCGGTTTTTGGCGTTCCTGGGTGATGCGGACATCATCGCCCATAATGCGCCGTTTGATTTTGGCTTCCTGGATGCCGAATTATTCCGCTGCAAGCGGCCGGCCTTGGACCGCACGCGGATGATTGACAGCCTGGCGATGGCAAAAAGCCGCTATCCGGGGATGCCAAATAACCTTGATGCGCTCTGCCGGCGGCTTGGCGTGGATAATTCCATGCGCGGCAGCCACAATGCCATTCTGGACTGCCAGCTTTTGGCGCAGGTCTATCTGGAGTTGATGGGTGGCAAGCAGCCGGGGCTGGAATTGGCAGCTAAAGCCAAGCCACGGCTTGTTTCGCTCGAAGTTGAAGCCGTCGCGCGCGATGCCTTATTGATCACCCCAGGCGCGGAAATGCTGGCCGCGCATGAGGTCTTTGTTAAAGCCAAGATCAAGGAAGCGATCTGGCTGAAGCCGCCCTTGGCGCCTGAGGATCAATCCTGATCTTGTTTAGCTGCTGCGAATAATCCGCATGAGCTGCGCTACATGTTCGGGCGGCGTCGGCGGAATGATCCCGTGGCCCAAATTGAAGATGAACGGCCGCCCACGCATGGCACCCAGGATGCTGCGTGCCTCAGCTTCCAACGCCGCACCGCCAGCAACCAGCGCCAGCGGGTCCAAATTGCCCTGCAAAGGCATAGTGGCGGGTACAGCCTGTGCAGCCCAGCGCGGATCCATGCTGGTATCCATCGCGACGCCATCCACCGCGGCGCGGGCGGCGTAATCAGTGATCATGGGCCCGGCCAGGCGCGGGAAGCCGATAATGGGCGTGTTCGGGCAGCGCTTGCGCACTGCACGGGCGATGGCGGCGGAAGGTTCAATGACCCAGCGGCGGAATTGACTGGGGGGCAATAGGCCGGCCCAGGTATCGAATAACATCAGCGCTTCGGCGCCCGCTTCCACCTGCGCCACCAGATATTCAACAGTGGCATCCTGCAGAATGCGGATCAGCCGCCCGAAACTGGCAGGGTCACTGAAGGCCATGCCGCGCGTAGCAGCGAAATCTTTACTGCCGCGGCCTTCCACCATGTAGCAGGCGACCGTGAAAGGGGAACCGGCAAAGCCGATCAGTGCGGTTTTCGGGTGGTGCTGATCCAACCCCGCCCGCGTCAGCCGCACGGTTTCAAAAATCGGTGCTGCCTTGGCCAGAAGTCCTTCAAGATTGAGCGCCGCGATTCCCTCGGCCGAGCGGATCGGGTCCAGCAGCGGACCTTCCCCTTCGGCAAAGCGCAGCCCTTGGCCCAACGCCCAGGGTACCATGAGAATATCGGAAAACAGAATGGCGGCATCCATGCTATAGCGGCGGATCGGCTGGAGCGTGACCTCGGCCGCCAGGTCTGGTGTGGTACAGAGAGAGATGAAATCCCCCGCCTGGGCGCGCGTCGCGCGATATTCGGGCAAATAGCGTCCAGCCTGGCGCATCAGCCATACGGGCGGCGGCCAGACAGCCTCTCCTGCCAAGACGCGCAAAAAGGGTTTGGCCCGGCTGGCCTCGTTTTCCGTTTCCATGAGCCAAACATAAGCATTGAATCTAAGATTCTGAAAGATGAGGTAGCTTGTAGGGCCTGTGGATCATGGGGAGGCAAGTAACGCAAAGCCTATCCACAGCTTTCTCCCCGGAAAGTGATTGGCGGTAACGCTGTTGATATCTGGGGACTCCTCACTTTTGCGTGTTCACCCGACTGGCAGGCTAAAACCATCCAGGCTTGCGCGATGGGGTGGTTTCATCCCCATTATGAGCTAGGGCGGGATAGGTGGCGGAATCCACCCCCGTTATCCACATTAGTTCACGGAATTCTCCCGCCATGCCCAACAGGCAAATTGACCTCCATCTTGTGTCTGACTCAACCGGTGAGACCTTGCACTCCATCGCGCGCGCTACTTTAGCGCGGTTCGATGATCATCACGTCGTGGATCATCGCTGGAGCTTGATCAGATCCCGCTTGCAGTTGGACCGGGTCCTGGAAGGGATTCAGCATGAACCGGGGCCTGTGCTGTACACATTGGTTGATTCAAGCCTGCGCCATGTGCTGGAGGAAGCCTGCCAGCGCATGGGGGTGATGTGCCTGTCACCGCTTGATCCTGTGATGGAGCTTTTGCAGGAAGCAACCGGTGCACGCGCGCGGGAAAAGCGCGCAGCACAGCATGTGATGGATGCAGATTACTTCCGACGCATTGACGCAATGCATTATGTTTTGTCGCATGATGACGGGCAGGGGACGGTTGGCATTCGCAATGCCGATGTGGTGCTGGTTGGTGTTTCACGCAGCAGCAAGACGCCGACCTGTTTCTATTTGGCCAATCGCGGCATCAAGGCAGCCAATGTGCCGATTGTACCAGGTGCCAACCTGCCGGAAATTTTGAACGATCCACCCTGCCCCGTGGTTGGTTTGTACATTGAAGCCAATGCGCTGATTGATATTCGCCGGCATCGCTTGAAAATTATCGGTGGTCAGGGTGTCCGGCAGGACACGACAGATTACATTGATCCGGAAGCGGTAAAGGCGGAGATCATCGCAGCACGGCGGTTATGCACGACGCATGGCTGGCCGGTGATTGATGTGACGCGGCGCAGCATTGAAGAAACCTCGGCCACCGTTCTGCAATTAATGGAAGCCTGGCACGCGCGCCGCCGTGAAGCGAAGATAGCCTTGGCGCCTGAAGATCCTGCTGCGGGGGTGATTGGAAAGCGCTGAGAATGGCCACGCTTAGGCAACCCGATATCACTGCCCTGGAGCGCGCCTGCCTGACCGCAGTGCCAGCGCAACGTGTAGCCTTTGATGGCAGTTTTGTGCTGCGCAGTTTTTTGGGTGGCACAGGCCGCGCCAATGCCGCGAGTAGCTTGAGCCCAGTGGCTGATCCAGAACTCCTTGCGCGGATTACACGCATCGAAAGCCGTTATGAGGCGCAGAAGCTGCCAGTGCGGTTTCGCTCCACCCCGCTTGATCCGCCTGGAATGGCTGATGCGTTGTCAGCACGCGGCTATGTGGAAAAGGACGAGACGATTATTTTTCTAGCACCGATTGAAGGCATTGCGCGGATGGATGCGGTAATTCGGGTATTAGCCGCGCCTGATGATGATTGGATGGCGGTGACGGCGACCGCAGAGCATCAAGTCCCCGCACGGCGGGCAGAAAAAGAACGCGCGGTCAGTATGATGATGGTGCCGGCGGCCTGGCTTGTTTTATATGAAGCCAATCAACCCGTTGCTTGCATTTCAGTGGTTGCAGATGGGGCGCTGGCTGGGTTTTTCGACTTGGCGGTGGTGCCTCAAGCACGGCGGCGGGGCCTGGGCTCTCAGATTACGCGTGCCGCGGCGCAATGGGCGGCAGAACAAGGGGCTGCGTGGCTATGGGCGCAGGTGGCATCGGCCAATCAGGCATCCTGCGCGGCACAGCTGAGCCTCGGCATGCGCGAAGCTTATCGTTACGTCTATTATGTGCGCCCGCAGGATAAGGTGGCTGCGTTGCACTTTGGGTAAGCCACTGGGCTTTGGTTGCGGCGAACCAAAGCCCAGGCAAGATCATTACGGAATAAGTACGGTGCTGCCCGTGGTCTTGCGGGCTTCAAGCGCAATATGCGCCGCAGCAGCATCCTTGAGCGCATGGGTTTGATTGACACGGATCTTGACGGCGCCTGAGGCAACAACCTCAAACAAATCATTCGCACGTGCGACCAGATCCTCACGCTGCGCAGTATAGGTCGCAAGCGTAGGGCGGGTCACATAAAGCGAGCCCTTGGCGGCCAGAATGCCAAGATCCGGAATAGCAACGGGGCCAGAGGCATTACCATAGGAGATCATGAGCCCGTAGGGCGCCAAGCAATCGAGCGAAGTGAGGAAGCTATCCTTGCCGACACTGTCATAAACCACAGGCAGCATCGCGCCTTTGGTGATGTCCTTCACGCGGGCAGGAATATCATCGCTGGTAAGCAGCGCATGGTCCACGCCGTGGTCTTTCACCAGCGCCGCCTTTTCTGGTGTGCTGACCACACCAATGACGGTGCATCCAAGATGCTTGGCCCATTGGCTGAGGATCAGGCCAACACCGCCGGCGGCAGCATGGATCAGCACTGTTTGGCCGGCCTTAGCCGCGTAGCATTTCTTGATCAGGAAAGCCGCCGTCATGCCTTGCAGCATCATGGCAGCGCCTTGTTCAAAGGTGATGACGTCTGGCATTTTGACAAGACGATCCGCCTTGATGGTGCGCGCTTCGGCATAGGCACCAATCGGGCCGGTGGCATAGGCCACGCGATCACCCACCTTCACTTCGGTGACACCTTCGCCAATGGCTTCCACAATGCCGGAGGCTTCCATACCGATGATCGCCGGCATGCTCGGCGCCTTATAGAGGCCGGTGCGGAAATAAACATCGATGTAATTCAGGCCAACGGCCTTGTGGCGCACCAGGGCTTCGCCGGGCTTCGGGGAGGGAAGGGGTACTTCTTCCCAAACCATTTTCTCCGGGCCGCCGGTTTCATGGATGCGGATGGCGTGATTCATGGGGGTATCCGTCAGGGGCGCTTACGGGGCGCCGTGGGGTTGAGGGGGAGGAGAAGCGCGCGGCTTTCTAGATCCAAAAGATAGCGCTTTGTAGCGGGTCCATCGCCGCCGGAATAGCCACCCAGCGATCCATCGGCGGCGATGACGCGATGGCAGGGGATAAAAAGCGGAATGGGGTTGGCGCCACTGGCCCCGCCTACCGCGCGCGGCGCAGAACCAACGGCGCGCGCGATATCCGCATAACTCCGCGTCTCCCCTAGCGGAATGGCGCAAAGCGCAGCCCAGACGCGTTTTTGGAAGGCCGAGCCCTCAGGCGCCAAAGGCAGATCAAAGCTCAGGCGCTTGCCATCAAAATATTCCTGCAATTGGTCGCGCGCCTTAAGCAGCAGGGGCGTGGCTTCCTGATCCCGCCCGCGGCCCCAATCGAGAGCCACGATGGCATCGCCATCTTGAGAGATGGTGACTTCGCCGAGATTGGTATGGAGAGAGAGTTGCGGCATGACGCGCAAGCGAAGTGGCACCATGGCGGAGCAGCGTCAAGCGGGCCGCGCTTTGACGAAATGGCGTGTAGGCGCCAAGGAAGCCTTCAAGAGCGAAAGGGCGCGAAAATGGATAATGCCGCAGCGCATAGGGCGCGTGTTTCGGACCCCCCACCTTATTATGAGGCGCATGTTTTTGTGTGCTGCAATCGGCGGCCTGAGGGGCATAAACGGGGGTCTTGCGCTGCGCGCGGCAGTGAGGCTTTGCGCGATTATATGAAGGCGCGGGCCAAGGAATTGGGCCTGGCTGGGGTACGGGTGAATATGGCCGGCTGCCTGGATCGCTGCGAATTCGGGCCGGCGATGGTGATCTACCCCGAAGGAATTTGGTACAAAATCGAAACAACTTCTGATATTGACGATATTCTTCAAACACATCTGTGCCAGAAAGGGCGTGTGGCGCGGCTGATGCTGACGGAGCGCGATGTACCACCAGCGAAGGGGTGAGAGGCGCCTGATGTTTCACGTGAAACGAGCCAGCGCGTGAGCACGGCCGACACGATTTACGCCATGGCGAGTGGTGCTGCTGCCGGAGCGGTGGCGGTGGTGCGGCTATCCGGCCCGGGCAGCGCCGATGCGCTGAAGCACCTAGCCGGCGGCTTGCCCGCGCCGCGCCGTGCAAGCCTGCGGCGGCTGCGTGCCAGTGATGATGAAACCTTGGACCATGCCCTGGTGCTGTGGTTTCCGGGCCCTTCTTCCTATACCGGCGAAGATGCTGCGGAATTGCATTTGCATGGCGGGCGCAGCGTGATTGCTGGCGTGATGGAGGCATTGACTGCGGCTGGGCTGCGCCAGGCAGAGCCTGGCGAATTCACGCGCCGCGCCTTTCTGCATGGCAAGATGGACCTGACAGCGGCTGAGGGCATTGCTGATCTGATCGCTGCCGAAACTGCAGCGCAACGGCGGCAAGCCTTGCACCAGGCCGATGGTGGGTTGGCCCGGCTTTACGGCTGCTGGGCTGAGCGCTTGGCGCGGCTGCTGGCCCATCAGGAAGCGGCAATTGAATTTGCCGAGGATGGTCTGCCGACTGATCTGGACGCCAAGGCCAGACTGGGGGCAGGGGCGTTGCGCGCGGAGATCGAGGCGCATTTGGCCGATGCGCGGCGCGGCGAATTGCTGCGCGAGGGCCTGGTATTCGCCATTATCGGCGCACCAAATGCTGGAAAATCATCACTTCTCAATGCGTTGATTGGGCGGGAAGCGGCCATCGTCTCGGCCCGGGCCGGCACCACGCGGGATATTGTGGAAGCGCGGCTAGATCTCGCTGGGGTACCTGTGACGCTATCCGATACGGCAGGGCTCCGGGAGGCGAGTGACGAGATTGAGGCTGAGGGCATCAAGCGCGCTGAACGCCGGGCAGAAGAAGCACAGCTTGTCATCACGGTTTTCGCCGCTGACCAGCCCCCGGATGCCGAAACCCTTCATTGGGTGGGGCCACAATCACTGGTGCTGGTGAATAAATGCGATTTGGCGGCGGCGCCGGACCATATAGGCGGCGTTGCAGCGCTGGCGGTCTCCGCCCGAGACGGGACAGGTCTTACTGCATTGCGCCAACGGCTTGCTGAAGCCGCGCTCCATCTGACGGGGGCCGGGCAGGGCAATCAACTCACCCGGCCACGCCATCGCGCGGCATTGACGGAAGCAGTGGCGCTGCTGGCTGAGGCCGAGAAAGCGACCCTTCCTGAACTGACCGCCGAGGCGCTGCGCGCGGCACTTTTCGCCCTTGGCCGCCTGACCGGCCGCATCGGGGTAGAAGAAATCCTGGATATTGTCTTCCGGGACTTCTGCATCGGCAAATAATACTGATATAGGCAGCGCATGACGGGTGCGGATCTGACCTTTGATGTGGTGGTGGTGGGTGGTGGCCATGCCGGCTGTGAGGCTGCGGCGGCCGCGGCGCGCTGTGGCGCGCAGACCCTGCTGCTGACCCATAAGATTGAAACCATTGGCGAAATGTCCTGCAACCCAGCAATCGGCGGGGTAGGGAAGGGGCATCTGGTCCGCGAAATTGATGCGCTGGACGGCATTATGGCCCGCGCGGCGGATGCGGCCGCCATTCACGTCAAGATGCTTAACCTCTCCAAGGGTCCGGCCGTGCGTGGCCCGAGGGCGCAGGCGGATCGGCGGCTTTACCGCGAAGCTGTCCAGGCGCTGCTGCGCGCTCAGTCGGGTCTCACGATCATGGCGGGCGGTGCTGAGGGGCTGGAGCTTGATCAGGCGGGCGCGCTGGCGGCAATCATCACCGGCGATGGCCAGCGCATTCGCTGCGGGGCGGCCATCATCACTACCGGCACCTTCTTGCGCGGCGAAATCCATATCGGTGAAAGGCGCTTCCCAGCCGGGCGTGTTGGGGATGCGCCGGCTATTGGCTTGGCGCTCGCCTTTGAAGGCCTTGGCCTGCCGCTGGCGCGCCTCAAAACAGGGACACCACCCAGGCTTGATGGCCGCACCATTGATTGGGCGGCGCTGGAAGCCCAACCAGGGGATGACAAGCCCGAGCCGCTTTCCTGGCTGACGGAACGCATTACCAATCCGCAGGTATCTTGCGGCATTACGGCGACAACACCGGAAACCCACGCCATCATCCGCGCAAATCTGCAATCCAGCGCGGTCTATGGTGGGCGTATTCAAGGCGTTGGGCCGCGCTATTGCCCTTCCATCGAAGACAAGGTGGTGCGCTTTGCTGAGCGGGAGCGGCACCAGATTTTCCTGGAACCTGAAGGGCTTGATGACCCCACAGTCTATCCGAACGGGATTTCAACCAGCCTTTCTGAGGCGGTACAGGAACAGGTTGTCGCCTCGATCCCTGGTCTTTCTAAGGCGCGCATTCTCCGCCCAGGCTACGCGATTGAATATGACCACATTGATCCCCGTGCGCTGACGCCCGCACTGGAGTTGCGGCAGGTGCCAGGTCTGTTTTTGGCCGGCCAGATCAATGGCACTACGGGCTATGAGGAGGCGGGCGCCCAAGGGTTGATGGCCGGGATCAACGCCGCCCGCCGCGCTTCAGGTGCCTCACCCGATGCCAGCTTTACCCGGAGCGAGGCCTATATTGGTGTTTTGGTGGATGATTTGACGCTTCAGGGTGTCTCAGAACCCTATCGCATGCTGACCGCGCGCGCGGAGCATCGCCTTTCGCTCCGTGCCGATAATGCTGGGCTCAGGTTGACCGAGCGTGGCATTGCCTGGGGCTGCGTTGGTGCCGAGCGCGCCGCGCGGCACCGTGCTTTTGCCGAAGCCGTTTCAGGCGCCTTGGCGCGTGCCGCGTCCGATGGCGCTTCCCCCGCCGCCCTTGCTGGGTTTGGGATCGCGGTCAATCAGGATGGCCGGCGCCGTTCAGTGCTTGAGGTGCTTGCCCTGCCTGGCGTCGCGCCGGGCCTGGTTGAAGCAGCCTTCCCCTGGATGCGGGACCTTGCCCCGGCCATTCGTACGCAGTTGGAAGCAGAAGCACTCTACGCCCCCTATTTGCGTCGGCAGGAGGCAGAGCGCCGCCTTCTTGAACGAGAAGAAAAGGCCGCGATTGCAGCAAACCTGGATTTCGACGCGGTGGATGGGCTTTCCGCCGAAATGCGCCAACGCCTGAAGGCGGCACGCCCGGCGACACTCGGTGCTGCCGGCCGCATCCAGGGTGTCACACCAGCGGCTTTGGCGGCGCTTGCGGTCCATCTGCGGCGCGACGCCCAGCGTTTCACGTGAAACAAGACGCGGAAACGGCGGCGCGCCTCGCGGTCTACCGGGACCTGCTGCTGCGCTGGAATGCGCGCATCAACCTGATTTCGGGCGAAACCGCGGCTGAGGTTGACCAACGCCACATCGCGGATTGCGCGCAATTACAGCCGATTTTGCCAGAAGAAGGCCCCATCGCCGATATCGGTTCGGGTGCCGGCTTGCCGGGCCTGGTGCTTGCCGCAATGGAACCGCAACGCGAATTCCATCTGGTGGAATCCGATAAGCGGAAGGCGGCTTTCTTGGTGGAGGCAAGTGCCCAATTGAAGTTGCCCAGGGTGCGCGTGCATGCCTGCCGTATCGAAAATGCGAAGCTTCCGCTACTTTCCGCCGTCACAGCCCGCGCTTTGGCCCCATTGACCAGCCTTCTGCCTTATGCGGAGCGCTTTCTGGCGCCCGCAGGTGTTGCTATCTTCCCAAAAGGGCGCGGCGCTGAGAAAGAGTTGACGGAAGCCACCCTCCACTGGCACTTCACGCTGGAACGCTTTCCAAGCCGCACCAACGCCGAAGCCACAATCCTTCGCCTGGGCCATATCCAACGTGTCAAATCTTGAACCCATCAGGCCGAAAATCATTGCCATCGCCAATCAAAAGGGCGGGGTTGGGAAAACAACAACAGCCATCAATCTTGCAACTGCCCTGGCCACTACGCGCAAGGTGCTGCTGATTGATCTTGACCCCCAGGGAAATGCTTCCACCGGCCTTGGCTTGCCACGCCAGGAACGCGGGCTCGGCAGTTACGCCTTACTGGTTGGGACTGCCCCTTTGGCCGAGCTTATTCGCCCATCTGCCATTCCCAATTTGGCGCTATTGCCCGCGGATGCCGATCTCGCGGGCGCCGAGATTGAATTGATTGATGTCGAGGCACGGGAAAGGCGCCTGCTGAACGCGCTTGATACAGCGCAGGACGCGCTTGCGGGCACGGAGCTTATCATTATTGATTGCCCGCCTTCGCTTGGCCTTTTGACCCTTAATGCACTGGTCGCAGCTGATGAGGTGCTGGTGCCGCTACAATGCGAATTTTTCGCGCTTGAGGGTGTCTCGCAAATCGCCCGCACCATTGAAAGGGTGAATAAAAGCCTCAACCCAAGGCTCAGCCTTGGCGGTATCATCCTGACAATGTTCGACAAACGTAACAATCTATCTGAACTGGTCGCCGCTGATGTTCGTGGTTTCTTCGGCGATAAGGTTTATGAAACGGTAATTCCTCGTAACATTCGTATCAGTGAAGCGCCCTCTCATGGTCTTCCGGTGCTTCTTTATGACCATCGCTCCGCAGGCGCCGCTGCCTATATTGCACTGGCGCAGGAATGGCTCCGCAGACAAAAACCAAAACCGGAAACAAGCCCATGAAGAAGCCGGCACGCCTTGGCATGGGGCTATCGGCCCTGATGGGCGACGCACCTGCCCCAAGCGCACCAGCGGCCGGCCCGCCGCGCAGCCTGCCAATCGCTGTGATTGAACCCGGGCCATTCCAGCCGCGGATGGAACCGGACCGCGATGCCCTGCAGGAACTCGCGGCCTCCATCACGGAACACGGCATTCTGCAGCCCTTGCTGGTGCGCCCCAAGCCAGGTGCGGCCGGCCATTACCAGATCATCGGTGGCGAGCGCCGCTGGCGTGCCGCGCAAATCGCCAAATTACATGATGTCCCAGTCGTTATTCGCGATTTCGATGATCGCATGGCGATGGCCGCGGGCTTGGTGGAAAACCTCCAACGCGAAGACCTGAACGCGATTGAGGAAGCCGAGGGATTTGCGCGCCTGATCGAACAATTCGGCCTCAATCAGGAAGCGCTTGCGCGCGCGGTTGGCAAATCACGCAGCCATGTCGCGAATACGCTACGCCTGCTCAATCTGTCGGCCACCATCCGCGAACATCTCCGCGCCGGGCGGCTCAGCGCAGGCCATGCGCGCGCCTTGTTGGGTGCGGAGGAGCCAGAAAATCTTGCCTCACAAATCCTCACACGCGGTCTCTCCGTCCGTCAGGCAGAGGCCTTAGCCGCAGCGCAACCGAAAAACCCGGATTCACGCCGTACCACGGCTAAGGATTCCGATACGCTCGCGCTGGAACGCAGGCTTCTTGAAAAACTTGGCTTGCATGTCGCCATCAAGCATTTCGGCAAGGGCGGGCAGGTTACCATC
>CAIMVB010000061.1 GCA_903844785.1 uncultured Rhodospirillales bacterium
GCACCAAGGAAACCGTGCTGCGTGTTGATGGCGGCATGGTCGCTTCCGATTGGACCATGCAATTCCTGGCCGACCAATTGGGCGCGCCGGTGGATCGCCCAACCGTGCTGGAAACCACCGCCCTTGGCGCGGCTTATCTGGCCGGGATGCAGGCCGGGCTTTGCGCCCCGCCAGGTGCGGCGGGTGCGACGCATTGGCGGCTGGAACGCCGTTTTGTCCCCCAAATGAACCGCGCGGAAGCGGATAGCCGCTATGCGCTATGGCGTGACGCGCTACGCCGCACGCTTTCGGAACAAACAGCATGATTTACGATGATTTGGGCGTGCCGCGCATCATCAATGCCTATGGCACCAATACACGGCTTTCCGGCGGGCTGATGGCGCCTGAAGTACTGGCCGCCATGGCGGAAGCCGCGCGCGCCACGGTGGAAATGCACCATCTGCAAGCCGCTGCCAGCCGAGAAATCGCCAAAGCCACAGGCGCTGAAGCCGGCATTGTCACTTCCGGTGCCTCCGCTGCGGTTTTGCTCGGCGCGGCTGCTTGTATGGCGCGGCTTGATCCGGGCGCGATGAACCGCCTGCCCGATACGCGCGGTCTGCCCGATGAATTCATCACCATCCGCAGCCAGCGCAATATGTATGACCGCGCCTTGCGTGTGCCAGGCGGGCGCATTATTGAAATCGGCATTCCAGATCGTGTCTCCGGCCCTGGCGTGCGCGATGCCGCGCCCTGGGAAATCGCCGATGCCGTCACAGATCGCACAGCAGCAATTTATTATCTGGCGGGTACGCAAAGCGAACCGCCCTTGCCCGATGTGGTACGCGTAGCGCGTGAGCGGCACATCCCCGTGCTGGTGGATGCGGCGGCCCAATTGCCACCCACAGAAAACCTGCGCCGCTTCATCGCGGAAGGCGCCGATCTGGTGTGTTTTTCCGGCGGCAAGGCTTTGGGCGGGCCGCAATCTTCCGGCATTCTGGCCGGGCGGCAGGATCTTGTTTCATCCGCCCTGGCGCAAATGCTGGATCTTGATATGCCGGAAGCGGATTTCATCGCGCCGGCGGAATTCGCGCCTCTCGCGCAAATGCGCGGCCTGCCGCATCACGGCATTGGGCGTTCCTGCAAGATTGGCAAGGAAGAAATCATTGGCTTGATTGTGGCTTTGCGGCGTTTTGTAGCGGAAATGCCGGAGCAGCGCAGCGCGCTTTGGCAAGCGCGGCTTGAAGCGGTGCTGGCGGCCGCGGGCCATCCGGCAAGCCTTCGCCTGATCCCGGATGGCGCCAAACCTGGCTTGCCCATAATGGAATGGCGCCTGCCCGATGCCGCCACCGCGCGCGCCATGGATGCAAGGCTACGCGCCCATCGCCCCGCCATTCACCTGGATGCCGGGCGTATTGGCCAGGGCGTACTTGCCATCAACCCGATTGCCTTTGACGATAACGATGCAGCCCTACTCGGCGCAGCGATTAGAGCGGTTTCCGTTCACCTTGGTTCACGGTAACCGCTCTAACTTTTTGTTTGATCGCATTTTCCGAGTCGCCAAGTGTTCCCACTTGGCTTGAAAATGCTCAAAGGAGTGCTTGGCGTGAGTGATCTTTTTCTGGTCGGTAATGGCGCCGGCTTTTCCGGCGATCGCGTGGACGCCCCCATCCCGGTGATGCGCAGCCTGATCAAGCGCGGCCTGCCGGCGGCGATGTTTTTCGAATGTCTGGGCGAACGCACCGTGGCACTCGCGCAATTGGAGCGCCGCCGAGACCCCGAAGCGGGTTATGAGCCCATGCTGGAACGCCTGCTGGAACCCATTCTGGCGGATGCGGCGCGTGCGGGCATCCCCATCCTCGGCAATTTCGGCGCGGCGAACCCGCTCGCCGCCGCGCGCGCTATAGCGCGGCTGGCGAAGCGCTTGGGTTTGCCGGAACTCCGCATCGGTCTTGTCACCGGCGATGATGTTTCTGCCAGCATCGATCTGGATAGTCTTGCGGTGCATGAAGCCGATACCGGGCTTGATATGTCTTCCTGGAAGCTGGTTTCCGCAAATGCCTATATCGGCGCCGCGCCCTTGGCCGAGGCTCTCGCCGCCGGTGCGCAGATTGTGGTGGCGGGGCGTACTTCGGACCCCGCTCTCGCCATCGCACCCCTCATGCATCATTTCGGCTGGGCAGAGGATGATTGGCAGGCGCTCGCGGTCGGTGCCGCGACCGGGCATTTGCTGGAATGCGGCAGCCAGGTGACGGGCGGCGTGTTCTGGGACCCAGGCTTCAAGGATATTCCAGACCCCGCCAATATCGGCTTTCCCATCGCTGAAGTCGGGCGCGATCTTTCACTGCTGATCACTAAGCCGGAAGACACGGGCGGTATTGTGGATATGCGCACCATCAAGGAACAGCTTTTATACGAAGTGCATGACCCCGCCTGCTACATCACGCCCGATGTGACGCTGGATATTACGGGCGCGCATCTTTCAAACCACGGCAGGGATCGCGTGGCCGTCCATGGCCTGCGCGGCGCAAGGCGGCCAGATTTGCTGAAAGTCACCGCCTGTTATGAAGGCTCCTGGCTTGGTGAGGGCGAAATCAGCGTAGCCGGCCCCAATGCTCTCGCACGAGCAAAAGCCACCGCCGATGTGCTGCTGGAACGCGTGAAACGCCGCGGCCTTGCGCGCCGCGCGCGGGCTGATCTGATTGGCGTCGCTTCGGTGCATGATTCGGATGATGGCGCGCTGTGGCGCGGTTATGATGGGCCAGCACCGCAAGACATCCGCATTCGCCTGGCGGTGGAAGCCACCACGCGCGATGATGCGGATCAGGCATCGCGAGAAGCGCTCGCGCTACTTTGCTGCGGCACCGCAGGTACGTCCGGCGCGCGCTGGCGCGTGACGCCACGCATTCTTACCCGCAGCTTCCTGGTGCCGCGCGATCAGGTGCCAACCGAAACACGCGTGCTGCCCACGCGGGAGTGGAATTGAAGAAAGCCTATGAACAATAGTCAACTCCTGAATCACTTGACCCAACAGGCAGTTGAGGCACGGCGCATGGTATTGGGTGAACGCCTAACCCAGCATTTCCGCGGCGCCATTGCCTATGGGCTTTTCAAGGGATTGCGCTTGAATGAAAAGCAGGTCTGGGGTCCGGGCGATCTCGCGCCGAAATTGCTCGGCCTCTACGAAAAGGAAGTGCTCGAATCCATCGCCTCAGGGCGTGGTCGCTGGGATTGCGGCATCAATCTTGGCGCCGGTGATGGTTATTACGGTGTGGGCTTGCTGCGGAGCGGGATGGTCCAGCGCAGCATTTGCTTCGAACAAAACGCTGAAGGGCAAGCCGCCATCAAGGTCTGTGCTGAAGCCAATAGTATGGCCGACCATATTTCCATTTTAGGCCAAGCAGAGGCGAATTTTCTTGATCTACCAGAACTCCAGCAGGTCAATCTCGCGCGCTGCCTAATCGTCATTGATATCGAAGGTGCCGAATTTGCCCTACTGAACGCTGGCCTTCTTGATCGCCTCAGGCCAGCGGAAATCATCATCGAATTGCATGGAGGCTTGTTTCCGAAGGATCCAAACATCGAAGCGCGCTTGCTCAACCTGCTGCAAGAACGATTCGATTGCGAATTGCTCACCATGGGTACTCGCGATCTTTCGGGCATACCCGAAGTTGCGCGCTTCAATGATAGCGACCGATGGCTTCTATGTTCCGAAGGCCGCCCCTTCCAAATGCGGTGGGTACATTGCCGCCCCCGCCAGGCAGAGATCTAGCATGACCCAAAATATTGAAACCCCCCTGCACGACATCGCCCATAGCCGCGCTGGTGATAAGGGCAATCGCGTGAACCTCTCGCTCATGCCCTATGATCCCGCGCATTATGCGCTGCTTGCGGAACAGGTCACGGCGGAAAAGGTCCTGGCGCTATTTCGCCATCGCGGTGCCACCGGGTGCAAGCGTTACGATCTGCCGCTGCTACACGCCTTCAATTTCGTGATTGATGATGTGCTGGAAGGCGGCGTGAATGGCAGCCTCAATCTGGATGGCCATGGCAAGAGCCATTCTTTCCGGCTGCTGGCCATGACCATCGAAGTGCCAAAGGCGCTGCTCAACCGCCCTTGACGCCTTCCGTATTCACATACAGCGCATACAAGGATTGCGCCGCCGCCATGAATAGCCGGTTGCGGTAGCGCCCACCGAAACAAACATTCGCGCAGCGTTCGGGCAGATGAATATGCCCAATCGGTGCGCCGGCGTTGTTGTACACACGCACGCCATCAAATTCCGCGGTCATGCCCCAGCCACACCACAAATTGCCATCCACATCCACGCGGAAACCATCCGGCGTTTCACCCGGCTGACACGCCACGAAGACGCGGCGCTTGCGCAGCGTTTTGCCATTCGCGCCGACATCAAAGGCCAGGATATTGCGCGGATCAGCGCGGCTTTCGATGACGTATAAAATTTTCTCATCCGGGCTGAAGGCCAGGCCATTCGGGTGGTTTACCTCATCGGTGACCAGCGAGATCTCCCCGCTTTGGCCATCAATGCGATAGACATTGGTATGCGGCAATTCGGGGGTGGCGCGTTCGCCTTCATAATTCGCCATCAGGCCGAAGGGTGGGTCGGTGAACCAGATGGACCCATCGGATTTCACCACAACATCATTCGGGCTGTTCAGCCGCTTGCCCTTGTAGCTATCGGCCAAAACAGTGATCGCGCCATCATATTCAAAGCGCACCACGCGGCGGCCGAAATGCTCGCACGCAATAACGCGGCCCTGGCGGTCACGCGTATGGCCATTGGCGTTATTGGCGGGCTTGCGCCAGGCGCTGACGGCGCCGGTTTCCTCATCCCATTTCAGCACGCGGTTATTCGGAATATCGGACCATAACAGGCAGCGCGCATCGCCAAGCCATACCGGGCCTTCGCCCCAGCGCGTGCCGTGATACAGCCTCTCCACGGCGGAAAGCGGCAGATGGTATTTCTTGAAGCTGGCATCCAGCGCGACAATGGAAGGATCTGGGTAGCGCAGGCTTTGCTGCCAACGAGGATCTTGGTTCATGGCGTTTCTCCCTGGGCCATCGCCCAAGCATGGCCCAAGCGCCGCGAAACTCCAATCAGGCGCGCAGCAGCACCCGCCGGCGTAGCCGCACCGCCCCGGCCGGCATGGCCGCGAAAATGTCTTTCTCTGCCTCCGTCAGGCTGAGGCCTGCCCAACGCGCCGGGCAAAGGCTGCGGCCTGCTTTCTCCCAGGCAGAGCCAGCGCGCATCAAAGGCGTGAAGGGCGGCACGTAAAGCGCGGCATCGCGGCGTTCCACGCGAAACATATGCGCCTGTAAAAGCCTTGAAATCTGCTTTGGCGAATAAGGCCGCCCATGGCCGAAGGGTGTATGGTCAAACTGCGCCCAAATGCCGCGCCGATTGGGTGCTACCACCAGAAGCCGCCCATCATCGCGCAGCACACGCCAGCATTCGCGGAGCAACCGCCCGGCGTTCTCAGCCGCTTCCAGCCCATGCACCAGCAAAATCCGGTCAAAGCTCAAATCCGGGAAGGGCAGCGCGTCTTCCTCGGCCAGCACTGATGCGGAAGCGCCGCCATGGGTGAAGCGCGCCGGGCCAAGCTGCGCCGGGGAAAGCGCGATGCAGCGCGCGGCCTCATCACGCCACAGCGGCAAATAAGGCTCCGCATGGCCAATCCCTAGCACGGAAAGCCCCGTCAGGCGCGGCCAAAGCGTGGCCAGCCGCCGGCGCAGCAGGCGCGCGGTCAGCCCGCCCGCCGGTGCGGCGTAGAATGCGGCCAGGCCATGGATTTCCTCTGCCATAAGGGTAGATATAGGCACTTCCGGGGCCGCTTGGCATGGCCCCCTGACAAGGCACCCCCTATGGCACTCACTGCGACCCCCATCCCCTGCCTTTCCGACAACTACGCTTGGCTGCTCCGCGCCGCCGATGGCAGGCTTGCGGTCTGCGATCCGGCGGAAGACGCCCCCGTGGCCGCGGTGGTAGAGGCCATGGGCGGCAAGCTCGACCTTATTTTGCTGACGCATCACCACGGGGACCACGTGGCGGGCGTGCCGGGGCTGGTCGCGCGCTATGGCGCCAAGGTGGTGGGCGCCGCGGCGGATCAGCACCGCCTGCCGCCACTCGATCAGGCGGTGGCGCCGGGGGATAGCGTGGATGTGCTCGGCAGCAAGGCAGCGGTATTGGCGAGCGATGGCCACACACGCGGCCATATCGCCTTCCATATCGCCGATTCGCATATTCTGCTGTGTGGCGACACTTTGTTCTCGCTGGGCTGCGGGCGGCTTTTGGAAGGCACGCCAGCACAGATGTTCGCCTCGCTTGCCGCCCTTGCCGCTTTGCCGGGAGAAACGCTGGTCTGCTGCGGGCATGAATACACCGAAAGCAATGCGCGCTTTGCCATCACCGTTGAACCGGATAACGCCGCGCTGAAGGCGCGCATCGCGGAAGTCCACGCCCAGCGCGCAGCCGGCAAGCCGACGCTGCCCAGCACCATTGCTTCAGAACGCGCCGCCAATCCCTTTATGCGCGCGCCCGATATCGCGACGCTTGCCCGCATCCGTGCGGGCAAGGATACATTTCGCTAAATCATGTTTGGTCGCATTTTCCGAGTCGCCAAGTGCAAGCACTTGGCTTGAAAATGCTCCAATCTTCAACAAGGAAACGCCCCATGAAACTGCATTACTCCCCAGCCAGCCCCTATGTGCGGAAAGTGATGGTCTGCGCCATTGCCCGCGGCATTGCCGGGCTTTTGGAAAAAGTCTCCACCAACCCGCATCAATCGCCGGCTGATTTGCTGGCCGATAACCCGCTGTCCAAAGTGCCTGCTTTGGTCACGAATGATGGCATCGCCATTTATGACAGCCCGGTGATTTGCGAATATCTGGATACAATCGGTTCTGCTGCGCCGTTATTCCCGCCGACCGGCAGCGCGCCGCGACTGAAGGCCATGATCCGCCAGGCCGCCGCCGATGGCATTCTGGATGCCGCCGTGGGCCGACGCTTGCACATGAACCACCCGCAGGATGAAGGCCGCAAGGCTTTCGATGCGCGCCAGAAGGCCGCCGTGGAACGCGCGCTCGCCGTGCTTGAAAAAGACCCGCCGCGCGGGCTTGGCGATATCGGCGCCATCAGCATCGCCTGCGCGCTTGGCTATTTGGATTTCCGCTTCCCGCATGAACCATGGCGCGATGCCTGCCCGAAGCTGGCCGCTTGGTTTGCGGAAGTCTCCAAGCTGCCACAACTGGCCGAAACCGTGCCGGTTGGCTGACACGCCATGATTGACCTGCGCGACCCGGCCGTGACCGCCGCGCAGGTCATTGCCGCGCTTGGCCTCTCTCCGCATCCCGAAGGCGGACATTACCGCGAAATCTGGCGCGATGCGCCGGAAGGGGGTGGGCGCGGCGCGGGCACGGCGATTTATTTCCTGCTGGCCGCCGATGAATTCAGCCATTGGCACCGCGTGGATGCCGCCGAAGCCTGGCATTGGTATGCGGGCGGCCCCCTTGCGCTGAGCCTTTCCGCTAATGGCCATGATGCGGAAGCCGTTCATCTCGGCCCCGATCTTTCCCGCCATCAGCGCCCCTTTGCCATGGTGCCGAAGGGCTGGTGGCAAAGCGCTGTCTCCCTTGGCCGCTGGACCCTTGTCGGCTGCACCGTCAGCCCCGCCTTTGATTTCGCCGGCTTTGAATTGGCGCCGCCCGATTGGCGCCCCACCCCAAGGGGAAGCACATGAGCACCAGTCTCGCCTGGGATGAACGCTACCAGAATGGCGGCTTTGAATTTGGCGAAGCGCCGAACCTTTATCTGCAATCCCAGGCACATCGCCTGCGCCCGGGGATGCGTGCGCTGGCAGTTGGGGATGGTGAAGGGCGCAATGGGGTCTGGCTGGCGGCGCAGGGGCTTCAGGTCACCTCGGTTGATTGGTCCGGCGTTGGGCTTACCAAGGCGGCCTCGCTTGCCCGGCATCGTGGCGTTGCGCTGCAAACCATCACCGCGGATGTCGCGGCCTGGGATTGGCCCCGCGCGCATTATGATCTGATCGCATGGATTTACCTGCATTTGCCGCCGGAAGACCGCGCGCGGGCCACACAGGGCGCGCTCGCCGCACTCGCCCCCGGTGGCTTGCTGGTGCTGGAATGCTTCACCCCCGCCCAGGAAGGAAGGCGCAGCGGTGGCCCCAAGATGCGGGAATTGCTCTGGAGTCGCTTGATCGTCGAAGAATGCTTCGCTGGGCTTGAAGTGTTGGAATTGCTGGAAGGCACCGTGCTGCTGGATGAAGGCCCGCGCCATCAAGGCCATGCGGAGGTGGTGCGCGCCCTGCTGCGAAAGTCTTAACGCGAAGCAATTATTCAATCAGCCGTCATAGCTTGCCCAAGGTTGTCCCCACCGGGGCGCAAGGTTACAAGGGAATCGTGCAACCCGCGCCGCTCATCACCCCGTCGCTTCTGGCCGCCGATTTCGCCAAACTCGGTGAGGAAGTGCGCGCCGTCACTGCGGCCGGGGCGGATTGGCTGCACCTCGACATCATGGATGGGCATTTCGTACCCAATATCTCCTTCGGGCCTGGGCTGATTAAGGCGCTCCGCCGCCACACCACCATCCCCTTCGATGTGCATCTGATGATCGCGCCGGTGGATTCTTATTTGCAGGCTTTCGCCGATGCCGGGGCGGATCTGATTTCGCTGCACCCGGAAGCGGGCGCGCATTTGCACCGTTCGCTGCAAACCATCCGGGGCTTGGGCAAGAAAGCCGGCGTGGTGCTGAACCCCGCAACACCCATCGCCGCCATCGAACATGTGCTCGATCTTTGCGACCTTATTCTGGTCATGTCGGTCAATCCGGGCTTTGGTGGGCAGAGCTTCCTGGAAAGCCAATTGCCGAAAATCGAAAAGCTGCGCCGGCTGATTGAAGCTTCGGGCCGCGATATCCGCTTGCAGGTGGATGGCGGCGTCACGGCCAAAACCGCGCCGCTTTGTATCAACGCCGGGGCGGATGTGCTGGTGGCCGGCACCGCCGTTTTCGGCGCGCCGGATTACGCCGCCGCCATCAAGGCGTTGCGCGGGGGCGCGGCATGATCAACCTGCTGCGCGGCGCCCGGCAGAAACTGGCAAGGCTTCGCCCGGTGCGCGTGCCCGATGCCCCTTCCCGCCCCTTCCGAGACCTTTGGCCCGGTGATGCTACGCGCGGCGCGCGGCTTTTGCGCGGGGAAGCGGATTTCGCCGGCACCATCCGCCCGATGCGGCTTTCCAGCGAAGGGGGCGAACCCTGGGGCGCCCTGGGCGCTTCGCCCGCTTGGCGCGCGGCGGCGCATGGCTTTGCCTGGATGCGCGATTTGCGCGCCCTGGGTACGGATGCAGCGCGGCTGCGTGCCCGTGCCTTGACGTCCGATTGGCTGCAGATCGGCTGGGAAGAAGACATCGCCGATGCGCCCGAAGTGGTAGGCGGGCGCATTTCCGCCTGGCTTGGCCATTGGGATTTCTTCGCCGGCACCGCCGAAGACGTATTTCGCCGCCAAGTGATGCAGCGCTTGGCGCAGGATGCACGGGATTTGGTGGGCGCCCTGCCGGCGGAAGACGAACATCGCGGCGCTTTGGTGGCGCTGAAGGGCGCGCTTGCCGCCGCCGTTGCCTTGGAAGAAGAAGCCTATCTGCAACGCGCCATCCGCTTTCTGCCCGCCGAAATTGAACGCCAATTCCTGCCCGATGGCGGGCATGTGGAACGCTCCCCAGCGCTGCAACTCGCCGCGCTGCAGGATCTGATTGAAATCCGCAACCTGCTGCATGGCGTGGGTGTGGAAGCGCCGCCGCATCTGCTGGCCGCGCTGGATCGTGCCGCGCCAGCGCTCCGCCTGTTCCGCCATGGTGATGGCGGCCTCGCGCTTTTCAATGGTGCGCGGGAAGAAAGCTCTGCCCTGCTTGATCTGGTGCTGACACAAGGTCAGGCGCGCGGGCGCGGCGCCGTGGAATTGCCAGATACAGGCTTTCAGCGCCTGCAAGCCGGGCGCACGGTCATCATTATGGATGCAGGCGCGCCACCACGCGGGCGCGGGACCACCACCGGGCTTGGTGGCCTGCCAAGCGGTGCGGATCGGTCTGCCCATGCCGGGACACTTTCCTTCGAAATGTCGATCGGCCGCGATCGGCTGATTGTGAATTGCGGCGCGGCCCCGGCGGGGGAGGAAGCCTGGCGCGATGCGCTACGCGCCACCGCCGCCCATTCCACCCTGGTGCTGTCTGATACCAATTCCAGCGAACTTCGCCCCGAAGGCCTGGGCCGCAAGCCCGAGACGGTGGAGGCAGAACGCCAGGAAGCCACCGGCGCGCAATGGCTGGAAGTCAGCCATGATGGCTGGCGCGGCCCCTTCGGCGCAGTGCATCGCCGCCGGCTTTATTTGGCCGAATCAGGCGATGATCTGCGCGGCGAAGATGTGCTGGAAATGCCGCCCGATGCGCCCGTGCCCATCTTCGTGGTGCGCTTTCACCTCCATCCCGCCGTCACGGCCAATCTGTTGCAGGATGAAAGTGCTGTGCTGTTGCGCCTTGCTTCCGGTGCCGGCTGGAAACTCCGCGCCAAGGGCGCCCGCCTGGCCTTGGAAGACAGCATCTATCTGGGCGGAGAGGCGCGGCGCAGCCTGCAAATCGTGCTTTACGCGGAAGAAAATGAGGTTTCGCTGCAATGGGCCATCACGCGCGTGAGCCTGCCCGGCGTGGCGGCGATCCCCAGCGCGTAACCGCGCGCAAAGGCGCAAACGCCGCATGAAAATCTGCTTCATCGCGAATGTGGATTTCGCCATGCGGCATTTCATTTTGCCGCTGATGCGGGGTGCCCTCGCGCGTGGGCATGAAGTGGTTGGGCTTTGCGCCGAAGGCCCTTTGCTCGATGCACCGCGCGCCGAGGGCTTCAGGATCGAAGCCATGCCCATGGCGCGCAGCATGAATCCCCTGGTGCAATTCAAGGCCTATCAGGCTGTGCGGGATTTTCTCAAACGCGAAAATTGCGACCTTGTGCATGCGCATATGCCAATCAGCGGGCTGATCGGCCGTGCGGCAGCGCGGGCCGCAGGCGTGCCCCGCATTGCCTATACCTGCCATGGCTTTCTATTTAATCAGCCCGGCCCCTGGTGGCGCCGCAGCTTGGCCTTGCAGCTTGAACGCGCCGCCGGGCGCATCACAGATATTTATTTGACCGTCAGTGAAGAAGAAGCCGCCGATGCGCGCCGGCTTGGCATTCACCCTGAAGCCACGGCGGTGCTGAATGGGCGCGCGCCCGCGCAATTCCATCCTGATCCGGAAGCACGGCAGATGCTCCGCGCTGAATTAGGCGCGCATCCGGATGATTGCGTGATCATCGCCGTCTCGCGCCTCGTGCGTCACAAGGGTTTTCCCGAGCTTCTGCAAGCCATGGAAGCAACACCGGCCAATGCGCGGCTTTGGGTGGTGGGCGAACGGCTCGCTTCCGACCATGGCGAGGATATGGAGCCCTATTTCACCCGCGCTGCCGCCACGCTTGGCCCGCGCCTTTCCAGGCTGGGCTATCGGCATGATGTGGCAAGGCTGCTGGCGGCGGCGGATGTGTTTTGCCTGCCCTCCCATTTTGAAGGGCTGCCGATGAGCGTGATTGAAGCCATGCTGACCGGCCTGCCCGTGGTCGCCACCGATATTCGCGGCCCGCGCGAACAGGTGGTGTCAGGTGAAACGGGGCTGCTGGTGCCCCCCGCAACGGTGCCCCCCTTGGCCGAGGCCTTATCGCGCCTGGCCACCGATGCAGCGCTCCGGCACCGCATGGGCGAAGCGGCGCGCATGCGCGCGCTGGAACGCTTTGATGAAGCGAAAATCATCGCCCGCACGTTGGATTTGCTGGGCTTATAGCGGAATGGCGGCGCCAAAGACGCCGCTTATCAGTCAGGTCGAAGCCATCCGCATGCTTACCACACCAAGCGCTCCGAAATCCGCCACCACCTCATCACCCGGCAAGATCTCAAGCGGCACAACGCAAGTGCCCGTGGTGACAATCTGCCCCGCCGCCAGCGTCACGCCATGGCGCGACAATTCATTGGCAATCCAGGTCAGCGCAATCCTGGGATCACCGAGCACATTGGCACCCACACCTTCCCGTTCATAACGCTTGCCAACGCGCCCAATTACGCGATGCTGGGCAAGGTCCATCCCGCGCCAATAAGCGGGCGCTTCAGGCCCCAGCACGAATTGATGCGCGCAAGCATTATCCGCGATCAGTTGCGGCGCACCCGCAGTAACAAAATCCGCAAAGCGCGAATCAGGCACCTCAATCCCCAGATGCAGCGCGGCTACCGCATTCAAGACTTCGTCCATGGAATAAGGCTTTTCGCGCGGCAGGATGGAATGGCCGATGCGAAAGGCGAATTCCGCTTCCGCCACCGCCATGCGATTGGCGCCGAAGGGCAGTATGGCACCATTCGGATAGACCATTTCCGCCAATATCCTGCCGGCAAGCGGCCCATCCACACCGATATGCTTCTGCCCCGCGCTGCTGGTCGCGGCGATTTTCCAGCCCCACAAAGGCTTCGCGCTTAACCTTTCTAGCTGCGCCTGGATCGCATAGCCTTCTAGCCGAGATCGCGGGCAGAGCGCCTTAGGCAAGGCGCCCAGAACCTGACCCGCGCGCCAATGCGTCACCAAAAGCCGAGAGGCTTCTTGAGCTTGCGTCAGATCCATCATCGTCCCCTGAAAAATTCACTTCAATAAACCACACACCAACACGCACCATCAGCGCAATGGCCGGAAAAACGCCTGGATTTCACGCGCCAGCACTTCAGGCTGTTCCATCGCCGCGAAATGCCCGCCTTTCGGCATCACGCTCCAGCGGCGGATATCCGTATAGGTGCGTGCGGCGAGTGATTGCGGCGGGCGCAGAATTTCCTTCGGGAATTGGCAGTAGCCCATCGGCACATCAACCGTGCCGGGGATCGGCCAAGGGCCATGCATGCGCGCGTAATAGGGATGGAAACTCGCGCCAATGCAGCCCGTAAACCAATAGAGCGAGATATTGGCCAGCATCCTGTCGCGATTGACGGCACTTTCTGGACTGCCGTTATTATCAGTCCAGATCTTGAATTTTTCCGCGATCCAGGCGGCAAGACCGGCGGGTGAATCCGTCAGGCCAAAGGCGAGCGTTTGCGGGCGCGTGCCTTGAATCCATTGATAGCCTGTTTCTTCCTTCAGGAATTCCGAAAGCTCCGCCAGATAACGTCGCTCGGCTTCATCCTGCGTCTGCACCAGCGCGGGATCGCGCCGCACCGCGAGCAAATTCAGGTGAATCCCAAGCAGCTTTTCCGCATGCACCGCCCCCAGCCGAGACGATACAAAGCCGCCCCAATCTCCGCCCTGCGCGCCGAAGCGCCGGTAGCCAAGGACGTCCGTCATCAAATCCGCCAGGCAATCGGCAATGGCTTCCAGGCTGAACCGCGCCTGCCCCGGCTGGAAGGACAAGCCATAGCCCGGCAAGGATGGTGCGACGATGGTGAAGGCATCCTTGGGATCGCCACCGAAGCGGGAAGGCTCGGTCAGCCGCGGAATGAGATCGAGGAATTCAAACACCGATCCCGGCCAACCATGCGAAAGCAGCAGCGGCATAGGGTTTGGCCCTTCGCCCCGCACATGCAGGAAATGCAAATCAATGCCGTGAAGTTTGGTGCGGAATTGCGGAAAGGCGTTCAGCGCAGCTTCCTCGGCGCGCCAATCAAAACCCTGCTGCCAATAGGCCAGCAGATCGCGCAAATAGGCGACGCTTGTGCCGTATTTCCAGGGCGCTTCCGGCGCTTCATCCGGCAGGCGCGTCAACGCCAGGCGGGTTTGCAAATCCTGCAGCGCCGCATCGGGTATTTGCAGGCGAAATGGGGTTGCAGTGGCGGTCATGCTGGCCTCCTCACACAAGGGAAAAGCAGCTTGGCAGCGGGCAGACGCCAGGGCTAGCCTGCCAAATCATCGCACCCAGAAAGGCCAAGACATGACCCGGGATGAATTCGAAGCGGATCTGCTGAAGCAGGGCTATGGCGTTTTTTATGGCGGCTTCCGGGCCGGGCTTGAAAACCCGGAACATACGCATCCCTGGGATGCGCGTCTGTTCATTCTGGGCGGCGAGATCACCATCACCCAGGATGGCAAGGCAATTTGCTATCGCGCCGGCGATACTTGCGCGGTGGCGGCCAATTACCCGCATGCAGAACAAGTGGGCCCAAGAGGCGTTGCCTTCATGTCGGGGCGCAAATAAGCCGCATCGCACAGGGAAGCGTATTCGAAGGAAGAAGTTGGTTGGGGCGCCAGGATTCGAACCTGGGAATGGCGGTACCAAAAACCGCTGCCTTACCGCTTGGCGACGCCCCAAGCGTGGAGCATTTTCAAGCCAAGTGGAGCCACTTGGCGATTAGGAAAATGCGACCAAACACTTTTTTAGTCCAAGTCCAACGCACCTAGGCTCGAAGGATGGCGCCTAATAGCCTTCAAAAGGTGGCGCCGTGAAGCCCCCCTCCCCAACACCACCATTCGGGCGGTAGCGCCGCCGCCGCCGCCGCCGCCGCCGCCGGTTGGGGGAAGATGCCAAAACAGGTCGCGCCGGAACCGCTCATGCGCGCCAAAAGGCAGCCGGGGCTTGCGGAAATCGCCGCCAAAACCTCGGCAATCTTGGGGCAGAGGCTGATCGCCGGTGCCTCCAAATCATTGCTCATTCGTGCCAAATCCGCCGCCATGGCCGAGGCATTGCCCCAGCCCACCGGCAAGTTTGCGCGCGGTGAAAAGCCGCCCTGACGGGCGCGGAACACTGCAGGCGTCGCCAAAGCCTCACGCGGATTCGCCAGCAGCAGGCCGAAGCGCGGCAGGCTGGGCGCGGGGCCCAGCACCTCCCCCACCCCCTCCATCCGGGCGGGGCGAGAAGCGATACAAACCGGCACATCCGCGCCAAGCTTCACGCCAAGCGCGGCCAAGCGTTCATCCGGCCACCCAAGCCCCCAAAGCCGATTAAGCGCGCGCAGGCTGGCCGCCGCATCGGCGCTGCCGCCGCCAATGCCGCTCGCCACCGGCAGGCGCTTCAGTAGATGCAGTAGCGCCTGGCCTTCCAGCCCAGCCTCAGTGGCCAAGGCCCTTGCTGCGCGCAGCACCAGGTTATCGGGTTCAGCGGCCAGGGCCGCGCTTTCCGCGCCTTCAATCGCGAGCGACAGGATTTCGCCGGAACAGGCGCTGACGCTGTCCCCCATATCGGCAAACACCACCAGACTATCCAGCAGATGGTAGCCATCCGCCCGGCGCCCCGTGACATGCAGGAACAGATTGACCTTGGCTGGGGCCGCTTCAAAAATTTTCAGCGCCGCGTCTCCACTACCGGCTGGCCGGCCAGGCCATTCGCGATCTTGCCTTCAATCTTCGGCCCTTCATCGCCTTCCGGGCCTAGTACCAGGGCGCGGCGCCATTGGAACAGCGCTTCGCGGCGCCGGCCCTGCGCCCAATAGGCATCGCCCAAATGGTCATTGATCACGCTGCTTTGCGATTCCAATTCCACCGCCTTTTCCAGCCAGCGCACCGCGCCAGGGATATCGCCCAGCTTGAACAGCGCCCAGCCCAGGCTATCGGCGATATTCCCATCATTCGGGCGAAGTTCCACCGCGCGTTCCAACATGCGCCGCGCTTCGGGCAGGTTCTGGCCAAGCTCCACCCAGCTATAGGCAAGGTAGTTCAACACCAGCGGCTGTTCCGGGCTGAGGCTTAGCGCGCGCTGGAAATCCGCTTCCGCTTCTGGCCAACGCTTGGCGCGTTCCAGGGCGATGCCGCGCGCGTAGAATAGCGGCCAATGCGTCACCGCCGGCACCCCAAGCCGCCCAATCGCGGCATCATAGGCCGGGATCGCCGCCGCCCAATTCTGCCGCCCCCGGTATAAATCCCCAAGCCGCGCTACGGGTTGGAATGCACGCGGATATTGCGCGGCTAAGCGGCGCAGCTCCCCTTCGGCCTCAGTCAGCTTGTCCAGCCGATCAAGCAACCCAGCACGCCGCAGCGCCAAAACCGGCGCGAGGGGATCAGCAGGGTCAGCCCGTTCCAGCAGCGCCAGCGCGGCCTGATATTGGCTTTCATCCCCCAAGGCCTCGGCACCGGCCAAAAGCGCCGGCCCGTAGCGTGGGCGCAATTGCAGGGCGAGCCTCACCAGTGCCAGCGAAAACTCCCCGGCCTGGGGCCCGCGCAAGGCGGTCGCCAAAGCCAGATAGGCTTCGGCGATGCCTTCAGTCGCGGAAGCCACCACGCGGCGCGTGGCCAAGGCTTCGCGCCCGCCGGTATCGGCGAAAAGCCCGGCATCATCCTGGCCACGGCCCAGCCGATCCAACAGGGCTTCTGCTTCGGCAGGCTGGCCGGCGCGCATTAATATGCCGGCCATGGTGCGCGTCAGGCCCAAATTGGGCGTGGCGCTATCGGCCAGCGCCACGCGCACCAGGCGTTCCGCGTCCCGCGGGCGGTCGGCAATATCCGCAATCATCGCGCCATGCAGCGCGTAAATCCCGCGCTGCCGGCCGCTTTCCGTCAATGGGCGAAGGGTCGCGAGTGCCGCATCCGTCTGCCCCCTGCCCTGCTGCGCCCAAGCCACCAAAAGCGGCTTCAACAGCGCGGCAAGCCCCTGATTCGGCAGGCTGCGGAAACGCTGCTCAGCACGTTCATACCGCCCAGCCTGCGCATCCTGCCCGGCGAGCAGCATGGCGGCCAAGGGTTCATTCGGAATAACCCGCGCAAGCCTTGCCGCTTCCGAACGGCCATCCAACAGCGTCGCAATAAAGGCGCGCTGCACCACCTCCGGCTCATTCGGATCA
Organism: uncultured Rhodospirillales bacterium; assembly: GCA_903844785.1. Lineage (GTDB taxonomy): Bacteria > Pseudomonadota > Alphaproteobacteria > Acetobacterales > Acetobacteraceae > Neoroseomonas. Next base: position 16,825 of record CAIMVB010000061.1, read on the forward strand.
CGCCTGAGCGCCTGCAACAGGCTATCGGCGGCGTATTTCGTATCGGCTTCATTGGTGGCGTAACGCCCGGCCAGATAGGAACCGAAAGCGCCGGTCACTTCCGGCGCGGCGCCGCGCAAGGCGGGGCGTTCCACCCCTTCCCCCGCTGCACAGGCGGAAAGCAGCGCGGCGGCAAGCAGCCAAAGGCGGCGGGGGGGGAAGATGGATGCCATGCTTGCTACCTAAACCTTCACCCCTGCCAAACCAAGGGCCCAGGTGATCAGAAGACCGCCAGATTGGCCCTGAGGCGCCTTATTCCAGGGTAATACCCGCCGCGCGGATCACGGCGCCCAATTCCTCCACCCCACGCCGCGCCAGGGTATCCAGCTCTGTCAGGCTCATGGCTTTGGTGGTTGCGCCCCCGGCCTGCGCCCTTTCCCGCACGGAAGCCTGTTCGGCAGCGGCATTGATCACCGCATTCAGCTTTTCCTGAATGGGGCGGGGCGTGGCGGCCGGCACGGCAAAGCCGAACCAAGCATCAAGCGTAAAGCCAGGCAGCCCGGCTTCCGCCGTGGTTGGCACATCCGGCAGGCCCGCGGCGCGCTGCGCGCTTGCAATCGCAAGCGCCTTCACGCGCCCGCCCTGCACCAAGGCAATCGCGGAAGACGGCGTGGTGATGAACAACTCCACCCGGCCACCGGCCACATCCTGCAGCGCGGGTGCGGCGCCGCGATAGGGCACATGCACCATCTCGGCCCCAATGGCGCGGCTGAACAACACGCCACCCACATGCTGAATGGAACCATTGCCGGAAGATGCGTAATTCAGCTTGCCCGGATTGGCCCGTGCATAGGCAATGAATTCCTGCAAATTATTGGCGGGCACGCCGGGCGCCACAATGATCGCATGCGGCGCCATGGTGCCCATGCCAACCATGGTCAGATCCTTGATCGGGTCCCAGGTCAGATTCTTCATCATCGCCGGATTGCCGGCGTGATAGCCATTATATTGCAGCAGGACCGTATGCCCATCGGGCGCCGACCGCGCCACCGCATTGATCGCCAAATTGCCATTGGCGCCGGGGCGGTTTTCCACCACCACCGATTGGCCCAAACCCTGGCTCATCGCTTCCTGGAACAACCGCGCGGCGAAATCCGTGCCGCCACCCGGCGGGTTCGGCACCACCACGGTCACGGGCCGGTTCGGGAAGGCCGGCTGCGCGCGCAGGCTGGCGGGGGCGGCAAGCATGGCGCCAGAAGCGAGAATGGTGCGGCGCGAAAGGCGCATGAGGTTTCTCCCAGAAAATTGATTCTTGGTGTCTTTCTAGCACCCCTGCCCGCCCCGTCCATCTGGCCCCGCGCGCCAAGGCCGATTAGGGTATTCTCCCCAAGCAACAAACCGCCGGAGGAAGCCCGCATGACCTACCCCAATGTCCAATTGCACGTGAATGGCGAATGGCGCGCCGCGCGCAGTGGCAAAACGATCAATGTGCTGAACCCGGCCAATGAGGAAGTGATCGGCACCGTGGCCCATGCCGAAAAGGCCGATCTGGATGAAGCACTCGCCGCCGCCGAAAAAGGTTTTGCGGTGTGGAAGAAGGTCTCGGCCTATGACCGTTCCAAGCTGATGCGCAAGGCCGCCGATCTGGTGCGCGCCCGCGCTGATGACATTGCGCGGCTGATGACGCTGGAACAGGGCAAGCCTTTGGGTGAGGCGAAGGTGGAAGTGATGTCCGCCGCCGATATCATTGACTGGTTCGCGGAAGAAGCCCGCCGCGCCTATGGCCGCGTGGTGCCGGCGCGGGCTGAGGGGATTTACCAGCTTGTGGTCAAGGAACCGGTCGGCCCCGTCGCTGCCTTCACGCCCTGGAATTTCCCGATCAATCAAGTGGTGCGGAAACTCTCTGCCGCCGTCGCCACGGGCTGTTCCATCATTGTGAAAGCGCCGGAAGAAACCCCGGCATCGCCCGCTGAATTGATCCGCGCCTTTATTGATGCCGGGCTGCCGGCTGGCGTGGCCAATCTGGTCTATGGCGTGCCGGCGGAGATTTCATCCTATCTGATCGCGCATCCGATCATCCGCAAAGTGACCTTCACCGGGTCCACCCCGGTCGGCAAGCAATTATCGGCACTTGCCGGCCAGCA
>CAIMVB010000062.1 GCA_903844785.1 uncultured Rhodospirillales bacterium
CGGTTTGGATATCGCCGATCTGCCGCATTACTGGCCGCCCAGCATTGCCCCCAAGCCGCGCGAATGGCTGGCCGAAAACCTGACCGCCGGCATGCTGCGCGAAGGCGCTTGGCGGCTTGAAGCGCGGATCGGCGCGGATGGTAGTGGCGCGGAAGTTACCAGCCTTTCCGGCACGGCGCGGGCGGATGGCGTTGCTGTGCATTGGCTGCGCCCCATCCCACCTATCCAAAATGTGACGGGTGAGGCGCGGTTTGCGCTCGACAAGATTGAGATCGCAGCCAGTAGTGGGCAGCAATCCGGCACCGGGATTGTGACCGATGGCGCGACTGTTTCAATTGGGCTGGCGACGGATCCTGAAATTACGCGCGTTGAAGTCAAGCTGCGTGGTCCGCTGGCTGATGCCTGGGGCATTGTGCGCCACCCACGCCTCAAGATTTTCGAAAAACGCCCCCCGCCGATCAATGACCCGACAGGCACGTTGGAAAGCGCCACACTGAAGTTGGTCTTTCCGCTAATCAAGACGCTCGATATTGAAGATATTGATATACAGGCCGAACTCGAGGTGCGGGATTTGCGCATTCCGCGCATTGCCTTCAACCGGGATCTGGAACGGGGCATTGCCACGGTTTCGCTGCGTAACGCTGGGTTGACCGCAACTGGCACCGGCGTGCTTGGCACCATTGAAGCGCGCATCAGGCAGGAGACGGATTTCCGCAACGGCGCGCCCACGGATATTGTGGCGCGTGAAATCATCTCCGCACGCGCTGATGCGCGGCAATTGGCAGCGCTGGGCCTGGATGCCAGCCCGCTTCTTGAAGGCCCGGTGCAGCTGGATTTGCGCAATGAAACACGCCGGAACGGGCAAGCCCGCCTTGCGGTGCGGGCAGATTTGCGCGCGGCCACACTGAACCTGGAGCCATTGGCCTGGACCAAGCCGCCGGGTACCGCTGGTAGTGCTGATGCGGTGGTGCTGATGCAGAGTGGTGCGGTGACGCTGATTGAAAACTTCCGCGTTGAAACACCTGATGCGCTGATACGCGGCCGCGCCAATGAAGTACGCGACAATATCCCGCAACGCATTGAATTGACGAGCGCGAGTATCGGCCGTTCCCGCTTTACGGGCGTATTGCGTCCACCCTTCCCACGTGGTGCGGGGCAATGGACCATCGGCTTGAATGGACAAGTGCTTGATCTAGCCCCAGTGCTGGCGCGGCACGAACCCGCTGAGCCAAGCACCGAGGAATCCGCCGCATCGCGGCTGGATGTGCGCTTTGATCGGGTCTTGCTGCCGCATGGGCGTGAAGTGGCGGGGCTGGAGGCTCAGTTACAGGTCAATACGCTTGGCGTGATGCAGCGCGCTGAAATAGCGGCGCGGCTTGCCGAACGTGGCAGTTTTTCAGTTTCGATCACCCCTGCGGGGCAGCGCCGGGCCGTTAAGATAACAAGTGATAATGGGGGCGAATTGCTGCGCGCTTTCGATGTGCTGCAAACGATCCAGGGCGGCAAGCTGACCATGTCGGGCCATTATGATCATTCCCGCCCAGGGGCCACGCTTTCCGGTGATGCGGTGCTGGAAGATTTCGTGGTGCGCGATGCGCCAGGGCTTGGCAAGGTTTTGCAGGCAATGACGCTCTACGGCCTGGTGGATGCGCTGCGCGGCCCCGGATTGAATTTCACCCGCGCGACAATTCCCTTCAGCCTGACCCCGGATGCGCTGGTGTTGCAGGATGCGCGGGCCTTTTCATCCTCACTCGGTTTGACCGCCAAAGGGCGCATTGATCGCCGGCGCGATACGGTTGACATGGAAGGCACCATTGTGCCGGCCTATATTTTCAACACGCTTTTGGGGCGCATTCCCATTCTTGGGCGGTTATTCAGCCCGGAAGAAGGCGGTGGTGTTTTTGCCGTTGCCTATCGCATGCGCGGCCCGTTGAACGATCCGCAAACCAGCGTCAATCCTTTGGCGGCGCTGACGCCTGGTTTCCTGCGCGGCATATTCGGGATTGGCCAGGAACCGGCCGGACAAGCGCCCCGGCAATAGCGCCCGTTTGGCCCAGACTAAACCCCAGGGCTGGACCACGGCGTGTGTTTTGGGGATGCTGCATTCGAAATTTTCGGAAGGAAGCGCGCCATGCAGTTCAACAGCGGCGATTGGCAGATTGATGTTCTGATCCAGGGTTATCCTGGCAAATCCACGCAGCATGGCGGGCTTGGGTGGAGCACGGTTGCGCTGCTGCGCGGCCATGGGCGCATTGTGGTGCTGGATGGCGGTGGCTATGGCATGAGAAAGCCCTTGGTTGAAGCATTGGCGAGGCAGGGCGTGAAGCTTTCCGATGTTACCGATCTGCTGGTGAGCCATTTGCACCACGACCATGTGGTGAATTGGCCCATGTTCCGCGATGCGCGGATTCATGTCGGGCGCAAGGAATTGGCCTGGGCGCTTGGCGTGGGCTGGGGCGAAACCGCGGTGCCGGAACACGCGGTGGAAGCGCTTAGCCGCTGGCCGACGATGCAATTGATGGATGATGGGCAGGAAGTGCTGCCTGGCATTACCGCGCATCTTTCGCCCGGCCACACGCCTGGGCATTTGCTGTTCCTGATCAAGGGCGCGCCACAGGATGTGGTGCTGTTGCAGGATGCAGTGAAAAACCGCGTGGAACTTACCACGCGCAGCACCGACATGACCTATGACCCAGCGGTCAGTCGCGCCACCATTGATATGGTGTGGGAGATTTGCCGGACCCATCCGGGCTGTGTGCTGATCCCCGGCCATGATGTGCCGGTGGTGGTTGAAAATGGTGTGCCGCGCGCACTTTCCAGCCATAGCGCGGGCATCAAATCCTGGTTCGGTGCGGATTTGCAGGATACCACGCTCTACTCCCTGGCACCGAGCAACGGCTAATGGCACGTGAACACAAAGGAATACACCATGGATGAAAATACCGCCCATGATACGCTACGCGCCAAGGGCCGCGCGGTGATGCAGGAAGTGCTGGGCCAAGCTTACATGGAAAAGCGTGATGCCGGCACCAACCCCTTCAACGCGGCGGTACGGCGCCTTTCGGAAGAATTCGCCTATGCGACACTATGGGAAAGGCCAGGGCTCAATCGGCGTGAACGCAGCCTGATCACCCTAGCCATGATCTCCGCGCTTAATCGCCCGCATGAACTACGCATTCATCTGGTGGCAGCCTTGAATAATGGCTGCACGGCTGAGGAGATTTCGGAAATCTTCACCCATTCAGTGGCCTATTGCGGTTTCCCGGCGGCCATTGATGCGCTGCGCGTCGCAGAAGAAGTCCTGCGCGGACACGGCAAGCTTTGAAGGTAAGCCCAGGCGGCGCAGCGGTTTAATCCGCCGTTGCGCCGGCATCCTTCACAATTTCTGCCCAGATCGGCAATTCCGCCTGCACGAAACGCCCAAAGGCTTCGGGGCTTTCACTTGTCAGCGCTTGCAGCCCTTCCTGCGCCAAGCGCGCCTGCACTGGTTGCTGCGCCAATACGGCGCGGAAGGCAGTGAAAAGCCTATCGCGTATGGGGGTGGGCAAGCGCGCCGCCGTCCACACACCCCACCAGCCAGTAATATCCAAAGCGGGCAGCCCTGCTGCCTCACTGCCCAGCACATCGGGAATGGCGGGTGAGGGCAGGCGGGTGCTGAGCGACAGCGCCTTCAGCGTGCCGGCGCGGATTTGTGGCAGCGCCACGGGCGGCGTGCCGACCAGGATTTGCACATCGCCCGCCAGCACCGCTTGCAGGGAAGGTGCGCCGCCACGGAAGGGTACATGGGTGATATCCTCACCCGTTACCTTGGCAAGCTTGGCGCCAACCAAATGGCTTGGCGTGCCAATGCCAGGTGTTGCGTAATTCCAGCGCCCTGGCTGAGCGCGCATGCGCGCGGCAAGCTCCGCCAGATTATTAATCCCGGCATCAGCGCGCACCGCAATGATCAAGGGCAAATCGCTGACGCGCGTGATGGGTGTGAAATCATTGATGGGATCAAAGGGCAGGCGGCGATAAAGGGCTGGGTTCACCGAATGGGTGAAATTGCCGCCAAGCAGGATGGTGGAGCCATCCGCTTCGCTGCGCGCGACATGCTCTGCCGCGATATTGGAACCAGCGCCGGGGCGGTTATCCACAAGGATGGTCGCACCACCCAATTCGCGGGAGAGGGGTTCGCTGAGGGTGCGCGCCAGGAAATCGCCAGATCCGCCAGGCGGGAAGCCAACCACTAGCCGGATGGGCCGCCCAGCCGGCCAAGCCGCGCCGGATTGCGCGGAGGCTTGCTGTGATACGGAGGCAAGCGCCAGGGGCGCGGCCAATAGGCTTCTGCGGTGGATCATGGCTCTCTCCCGGTCACGCCTGATTAAGCTTCGCGCGCTGGGTATAGCTTTGCAGGCTAGCTGAATGCACGCAATCCGGCGTGTTGCGTCAGGAAGCCCCCAAGCGCTTCCAAACCCCATCCGCATGGGCAATCAGCCTATCACCCGCGGTCAGGCGCCCGCGCACAAACACGATGGATCGCGTCACGCGCATCACTTCACCTTCCGCGATCAGGAAATCACCCTGCTTGGCGCCAGAGATGAAATGCACATTCAACTGGATCGTCACATTGGGCCCGTAATCAGCGGCTTCCCAGACCGTATGGCCAAGGGTTTGATCAAGGAAGGTGGAAATCATGCCGCCATGGACAATGCCATGGATATTGCTGTGCTTTTCTTCCACCAGCAGCCCATGCAGGCGGCGCCCATCAACGGTTTTCTGCCAGAAGGGACCAACCAGGGCGGGGAAGCCATCCTCATGCCAGACGAAATCAGTCCAGCCATCGGCGGCGGGGTCATAGGGTTGCTTCGCGATCATGGGCTGGGTGTAACCCAAAGCGGGCAGGGGTGAAATGCCGGGCCTCGCCAGAGCCCCATCGGCCGTTTAGGAAGGCGTCGATGGATTCTGCTCCTTATCCTCTAACCAAGCTGATCGGCGGGGCTCAGGCATTTGGGTATGCCTGAGCGCCTTTTATGGATTCCCCCCGCGCTGCGGGATGGCTTCCCGCATCTGGCGGCGTTTTTTCCTGATTTCACGGTGTTGCCCGAAGGCGCGCCCTGCCCGGATGGCGCCATGATTGCTGGCGAAGGGCAAGCAGTCTTCCATGAAGGGCCTTGGGCCGCGCCACGTTTTAATGATGTGAAGCGCGCCGTTGGGCTTGTGGTGCCAGGCCTGCCGGCACCGACCCATTACGCCGATGAAGCGCTTGATGCTGAACAGTGCGCCGCCTTGCCCTATTCGCGCTTTGCGGACCCGTTTCGCGAAACCCCAGCTAGCCTTGTTGATGCTTTGGCGTTGCTTGCGCTTTGGCGCGGGATCGTGGCGGAAAACCGCCAAATCGGGGCATTTTTGCATATGCAACCCTGGAAGCGGGACGCCCTTGCGCGCGCTTTCGGCCATGACAGCGGCCATGCGCCATTTGCCGAAACACCAGCTGCCGCCTTGGCGCAATCAAATGGTGCCGTGCTCGCCTGGGCCGCAAAGCTCTCGGCGGAAACCGAAAGCAAGGCAAGGGTGCCGGTTTGGCGCGTGGAAGATGGCTTTATTCGCTCGGTCGGGCTTGGCGTGAATTTTACGCCGGCTGGCTCGCTCTCGGTTGATCCGATAGGCATGCATTACGATTCAACCCGCCCTTCGCGGCTTGAGCGCATCCTGGCCGAGCATGAATTCCCCCCGCCACTACTGGACCGCGCGGCAGCCCTACGGGCGGCAATTCTTCGCCAAAATGTCACCAAATACAATGTTGGTGGGGCCTCTGAGGCCCTGCCAATCAGCGATGGTCGCCAACGTATCCTGGTGGTGGGGCAGGTAGAGAATGATGCCTCCATCAAGTTTGGGGCGGGACGCATTCGCACCAATCTTGGCCTGCTGCGCGCGGTGCGCGAAACCGCGCCGAATGCTTTCATCATCTGGAAGCCGCATCCTGATGTGCAAACCGGCTATCGGCCCGGCTACGTGCCTTCACGCCAGGCAGCGCGTTGGGCCGATCTTGTGCTGACGCAAGGCGATATCGGGCCAATATTCTCGGAAATTGACGCTCTCCATACCATGACCAGCCTTGCAGGGTTTGAAGCCTTGTTGCGCGGTATTTCCGTGACCTGCTGGGGGCGGCCATTTTATGCGGGTTGGGGCCTTACTACTGATATGGAAGTGGTTGAACGGCGGCAGCGCCGGCTAACGCTGGATGAATTGGTGGCGGGCAGCCTTATTCTCTACCCGCGCTATCAGGACCCGGTGACGGGGCTGCCTTGCCCGCCGGAAGTGCTGCTTGAACGCTTGACCGATCCGGCCGCCTGGGCTGACGCACAGCCCCGTAGCCTCGCCTATCTGCAGTGGTGGAAGCTGCAAGGGATGATTCTGCGCGGCTTGCGCCATATCGGGCTGGTGTCGCGATAGCGATCACACTTCGTGCGCGGGGCGTTGGCTCAGGCTGACATGCAGTGCCTTCCGGGCCTTTCAGAGTTTCCACTCGGCTTGAAAATGCCCTAGCCTTTAACCCATGAAGCTATTTCATTCCGCCGGATCCCCCTATGCCCGCATCGCCCGCATGGCGGTGCTGGACCTTGGCCTTGCAGACCGCATCGCCTTTACCGAAACCACCTTGCGTGACCCAGCTTCCACCCTGCTGCCGCATAACCCGGTGGGGCGGGTGCCATCGCTTGTGCTGGCCGATGGCACTACGGTAACGGAAACCACACCCATTCTGATGGTGCTGGATAGTCTTGTTGCGCCAGGGAAGCGCCTTTTGGGCGATGGTGCCGATGGCTGGAAGCGGCTGGCCGCCTACGGCCGGGTGCTTGGCATGTTGGATGGCATTGCGGTGTGGAACCGCGAATTGCGCCGGCCCGTGCATGAAAGATCACCGGGTGTGATTGCGTTGGAAGAAGGCCGCGCCGCGCGCATTGCCGCTGCGTTGCAGGATGATGTCGCAAAGGGTGTTTATGCCGCGCCCGATGCCGGCTTCCTCGCGCTGCTTGCCGTGCTTGGCTATTGCGAAAGGCGCCACCGTGCCTGGGCTTGGCGCGATGGTTTGCCGGGCCTGGCTGCCTGGTTTGACCGCGCGTCAGACCGGCCATCCTTCGCCGCCACCATGCCGCCGGTGAGCGGTATTTGAAATGCTCCCGCCAGCTCCCCGCCATAATGGCGGCCCGCCGCTGGAGGAGGAGGATGTCAACGCATCCTGGCGCGCCTGGCATTGGCGCCGCGCGCATAAAAAAGCCTGGAAAACCCCGCCGCGCGAAATTGCGTTAAGGCGCTTGGCGCGTGCCGAGGCGCTTGGCATGACCTACCGGGAATACACTCTCGAAATCCTTGAGCGTGGGAAGTATCTTTAAGCACGCGCCGTGACCCTTTCGGTGCCCCTGCATGAAGCGACCCAGAAGATGATGAGATGACGCCGCGCCCCTTGTGGATACCCCCCGCCCTGCAGCGCGAAATCCCTCATCTTGCGGCGTTTTTTCCCGATTGCGCCGTGCTGCCGGAAGGCGCGCCCTGCCCGGATGGCGCCCTGATCGCCGGCGAAGGCGCCGCCGCCTTCCATGAAGGGCCTTGGGTCGCGCCGCGCTTTCATGATGTGAAGCGCGCGGTGGGGCTGGTGGTGCCGGGACTGCCAGGCCCTGTCCACGCAGATGATGATCGCTTGGACGCTGCCGCACGCGCCGCCCTGCCATTTTCCCGCTTCGTGGATCCCTTCCACGCCAAGCCATGCAGCCTTGCCGAAGCGCTTGACACATTGAGCCTGTGGCGTGCCACCGTGACCGAAAACCGCGGTATTGGTGCTTTTTTGTACATGGCGGTTTGGCAACGTCGGGAGATTGCGCGCGCTTTTGGTCATGACCAGGGGCATGCGCCTTTTTTCCTGCGCACGCGCGCGGCGCTGGCAGAAGGCAATGGCGCCTTGCTGGCCTGGGCTTCGAAGCTGAGGCCTGAGGCAGAACGGGCGGCAAAAATGCCGGTCTGGCGGGTTGAAGATGGTTTTATTCGCTCGGTCGGGCTTGGGGTGTATTTCGCCCCGGCGGCATCGCTCACGCTTGATCCGATCGGCATGCATTATGATGCAGAGCGGCCTTCTCGGCTGGAAAAAATCCTTGCTGAGACAGTGTTCTCACCAGCGCTGCTGGCCCGCGCCGCGGCGTTGCGCGCCGAAATCCTGCGACTGAACGTCACGAAATATAATGTTGGCGGTGCTGCGCCACCCTTGCCGGCAACGCCGGGCCGGAAGCGTCTTTTGGTGGTGGGGCAAGTCGAGGGTGATGCTTCGATCAAATACGGCGCTGGTGAGGTGCGGACCAATCTTGGCCTGCTTAAGGCGGTCAGGGCCGCGGCGCCTGATGCCTTCATCATCTGGAAGCCCCATCCAGCCGTGGAAACCGGCCAGCGGCGCGGTTATTTGCCCCCTGATCTCGCGGCGCAATTTGCTGATCTGGTGCTGCCGCAGGGCGATATCGGTTCCCTTTTCGGGCAGGTGGATGGGCTGCACACCCTCACCAGCCAGGCAGGCTTTGAAGCGCTGCTGCGTGGCCTGCCTGTTACCTGCTGGGGCCGCCCTTTTTATGCCGGCTGGGGGCTGACAGAAGATCGAGAGGTTGTTGCGCGGCGGCAGCGCTTTCTGACGCTGGATCAATTGGTGGCAGCCTGCCTGATCCTTTACCCGCGCTATCAGGACCCGATGACGGGGCTGCCTTGCACCCCGGAGTTGCTCCTTGAAAGGCTTGGTGATGCGACCGCCTGGCCAAGCCCGCCGCTATTCTGGCGGGGTTATCGTTTAGTGGAGAAATTATTCGGACGGGTGCAGCTTGGCTTGCGGCAGATCAGCCTGCTGGCGAGGTGATGGTGGCACAATAGACCCTTGCGCCGAATTAGGCGGGCGTCAGCACCGCTTCCAGCGTCATCAGCACGGGATTATCCCCGGGGGTCAGCACGCCCGCGCTTAAATGCCCGGTCAGATCCACCATGGCGACATCAAGCCTTGTCGCGCCGGGGCGGATCAGCCCGTCGCGGATCAGCATTTCGGTCGCGAAATTATCCACAGGCGGCGCATTGGCATAGCGCGCACCAATAATGCTGCCGACCCCGCCATGCAGCAGCGCGGCGCCGAAGCCTGCCCCTGCCGCTGCCGTTTCCAGCGCCGCCGTGATGTCCTGATTGGGGCAAAGCCGGATGGCGATGCCATTCGCCGCCGCAGCACTTGGTGCTTCTGTGGCGATGGGGGTGAAAAGCTTGAAGCCGGTTTCCGCATCCTGGCGCGCTTCAAACCGCGCGCCGGAAATCAACACGCCCTTGGCGCGGATGGGGGCAGCGATGGTGGTTTCCTCGGGCAGCATATGGCCACCGCCTGGCCGGCCATCCGCTTCGGTCCAAAACCCATGGCAATGGAAAAACGGCGCGCCATCGCGAAAGCCCACAGTGATGGCGGCGATATCCAGCCGCGTCTGCCCCGCCGGGCGAAAGGTTTCGCTGTAATAGGCGGCGTGGGAGGGATCGGGGGCCAGCGCCGGGATCACATAGGCAAAAGGCCCAAGCGCGCCGCCCGAAAGCGTCAGGCAGCCACCTTCCGCGCCATGCGCCTGGGCCAAATCATGCAGTGCCGCGAGCAGGCTGACGCCGCGCGGCAATTCTACATCAACCGCCCGAGCAAGCACCGGATGGGCGATGATACGTTGCGGCCCGTCAGGGCCCGGTTGCTGGATATGGCGTAACCGCATCGACTTATCCCAAGGGTGAAGTCGCAGCTTAAACCCGATTTCTAGCAGAGCTAAACGCGAAACAAGCAGA
>CAIMVB010000063.1 GCA_903844785.1 uncultured Rhodospirillales bacterium
ATCATCGGGATGGTCACGTAGCGCAGCCTTTGCCAACCCGTCGCGCCATCAATGGCCGCCGCTTCATAAAGCTGTTCCGGCACCGATTTCAGCGCCGCCAGATACATGATCATGAAGAAGGGTGCGCCGATCCAGACATTGACGATGATGATGGAAATACGCGCCCACCAGGGCTGCCCAAGCCAGGGGATTTCGGGCACCGAAATGATGGAAAGCAGCCAATTGATGGATGAATAGGAAGGATCAAACATCCACCACCAGCCCAATGTGGAAAGGGCAGGTGGAATAACACAGGGCACCAGAAGCTTGCCGCGCCATTTGCGCTGCCCCTTATCGGGAATGCCATGCAGCATATGCGCCAGCCAAAAGCCGATCAGCGCCTTCAGCAGCACCGCCGTAATGGCAAAAAAGCATGATTGAAAAACGACATCCCAAAAAGTGTCGGATTCAAACAGAATCTCATAATTGGCGAAGCCGACAAAGGCGGTCATGCGCCGGTTCAGCATGGAAAGATAGATGCCGAAAGCAGCCGGATAGGCGATCAGCCCACCCACCACGATCAGCAGCGGCAAGGCCATCAGGAAGGCGATCGAAGATCGCCGGCGCGCAAAGCGTTGCAAAGACCCAACGCGCGCCTGATCGGCGCCAATGGTTGACGTGGCGGAAGCCATCCTTCCTCTGATCCCCCAATTTATTCGTTATAGAACGGGCGGCCCCTTACCCAAGGCCGCCCGCTATAGGCACTTGTTCAGCCGCCGCGACGGATGACGTTCAATTCGCGCTCAAGCCAGTTCAGGGCCTGATCTACGCTTTCACCTGCCTGAGCGATGCGCGCGATGGTCTTGGTATTCAGCGCATTGGTATAGGCCTGCACCGCAAATTCCGCCGGTGCCGGCGCGAAGGCGACACTGGTACGCGCATTATGGTGTGCCTTTTGCGGGTAGTTGAACACGGTCCCCTTCGGCGGCCCTTCATTATTCCAAATGGCGAAGTCGCTCATGCTTAGGAAGGGCGGGATGTCATAGCCGTTGGAAGTCGTGGTCTGACGTTCCGCGCTGGTGCGTTCGGAAAGGAATTCCAGCAAGCCCTTCGCCGCCGTCTTGTTGCGGCTGAAGGACCAGATGCCCCAGAAATACGGCAGATACGGCGTGAAGCGCCCTTCCGGCCCGGCCGGCATCGGCACGGTCCAGCAATTTTCGGAAACCTGAGGGTTGTCGCGCTTGGCAACGGCCCAAGCCGAAGGCGGGTTGAAGATCAGCGCCGAACGACCGGAAATCAGCGCGCGGTTGTTGGAAGCATCATCCCAAGCCCAAACATCGCTGGGCAGGAAACGCGACAGCCGAACCAGGTATTCAACGGCCGTCCGCAGCTTGGCATTGCCGCGCACGGTTACATTTCCCTTATCGTCCATCACGCTGGCGCCGAAGGACGCGAAAATGGCGCCGACGGTATCCACCGCATCGGTGAAGGACCCCATCGGCATGCCGAAGGGCACGCCGGCGGCATGGCACTTTTCCGCCGCCATCAGGAAGGTGTCCCAATTCCAGGTTTCGGCGCCTGGGCCGGCCCGGTTTTCAGCAGGCCACATGGCGCGGATGTCAATGCCAGCATGCTGCTGCAGCAGGTCGAAGCGCACGCAAGCCGGCTTCATCTGAGTGCCAGAAACGGCCGGGATCGCGACCCACTTGCCCTTGATCTTGCCAAGGTATTCGGCAGCGGCATTCACCGCGCCGTATTTCGTGGCCAGCCGGCCCATCACGTCATCAACTGGTTCCAGCAATTCCGCCTTGGACGCCGGCTCCCAGGTTGGGAAGGAAAGAATGTCATGGCCCGAACGGCTTTGCGCCTGGGCGGCGATGGTCAGCAGGTTCTGGTTACCGACCGAGGTGATGAAATCCACCTGCACATTCACGCGGTTCCGCTGACCCCATTCGGCGCAGAGTTCCCGCAAAATGCCATTCCCGGCGGGCACCCAATGGTCCCAGAAGCCGCAGCGCAGCGTGCCGGCGCTGCCTTGGGCATGGACCATCGGTGCGGCCAGCACCCCGGAAGCCGCAACACCGGCGCCTGCGAGCAGCAAATCGCGTCTTTTTAAGCCTGACATGAACCTATTCTCCTCCGTTTTGACCGGGCCTTGAGCGGCGACCGTGGTATTGCAGGCGGAAGGTTAGGCAGGCCCTCAGTGGAAAGGCAATAAGATAGTTGAGGGTTTTTTGCTCCTTTGGGCCGGCTTCACCCCGCTAGGCCCGGCCCCGGGCTGGCGCGCCGGCCCAAACTCGGCTTCAAACCCCCTGACGGGCCAGAACCAGGATAGATGGCATGACCACTTCACTACGCGTTGCGGTCCAGATGGACCCGATAGAGACCATCAATATTGATGGCGATTCCACCTTTGCCCTGATGCTGG
>CAIMVB010000064.1 GCA_903844785.1 uncultured Rhodospirillales bacterium
GCCCGGGCGAGTTCCAGCAGCAGGTCCAGCGGGCCTTCATAGCCTTCAAGCTGCAATTGGAGGGAGGATTCGCTCATCTGTCCCGTTACCCATGTCCGGTGAGCATGAGAACGAAATCGAAGGCGGGCGCAACCACCCCCCTGAAGAACCAGCCCATAGGATCATAGCCGGGGATGAGGTGGGGAAGCAGAAATAGGCCGAACATGACGACCAGTAGGCCGAAGGGTTCGATCCGCGCCAGCGCCATGGCGGGAGTGCGGGGCAGCAGGCCAACCGCGATCCGCCCGCCATCCAAGGGGGGTAGCGGGAAAAGATTGAACAAGCCCAGCACCAGATTGGCCAGGATAAAAAGACCAATGGCGCGATAGGCGAAGGCTGTGGCTTCCGGTCCCAAGCTGGCCTGCCAGGGTTCCACGGCATGGGCGAGCAGCCCGGCCAGCAGTGCGAGCGCGAAATTCGTCGCCGGCCCGGCCGCTGCCACCCCAACCATGCCGTAGCGCGGGTTGCGGAGTTGCCAGATATTGACCGGCACCGGCTTGGCCCAGCCGAACATGGCCTCCACCCGCCCTATGGTAAGTAGCTGAGAAATCAACAAAATCCCTGGCAGCAGGATGGTGCCGACCATATCCACATGCCGGATCGGATTCAGGCTGAGCCGCCCCGCCCGCGCCGCCGTATCATCCCCCAAAGCACGCGCAGCATAGCCATGCGCCGCTTCATGCAGCGTGATGGCGATGATGGTCGCGAAGACCGAAGCCGCCAATTCGGGCAGCCAGGCGGGCATGGGGTTTTCTCCCTGGGGGGTGGTCCGTCGGGATAGACGGGACGGGGGGTAAAGGGAAGCGGCGCCTGCTCAAGCCCGCTTGCGCTTTTTCACCGGCGCTGGGACGGCCTGGCGCAGTAAAGGCGCCAGGAAGCGCCCGGTATGGCTTTCCGCCACTGCTGCTATGTCCTCCGGCGTGCCTTCGGCCACCAATTTGCCGCCACCTTCACCGCCTTCAGGGCCAAGATCCAACACCCAATCGGCAGTTTTGATGACTTCCAGATTATGTTCGATCACCACCACCGTATTGCCGGTATCCACCAGCGCATGCAGCACTTCCAGCAATTTCCGCACATCTTCGAAGTGCAGCCCAGTGGTCGGTTCATCCAGGATATAAAGCGTGCGCCCGGTGGCGCGGCGCGATAGCTCCTTCGAGAGTTTGATGCGCTGCGCCTCCCCACCTGAAAGCGTGGTGGCTTGCTGGCCCAGATGAATATAGCCAAGCCCGACCTTGCGCAGCACGGAAAGCTTTTCCCGAATGGAGGGGACGGCGGCGAAGAATTCCTCGGCTTCTTCCACCGTCATGTCCAAAACATCCGAGATGGATTTGCCGCGAAACTTCACATCAAGCGTTTCGCGGTTGTAGCGCTTGCCCTTGCAGGTATCGCAGGTGACATAGACATCGGGCAGGAAGTGCATCTCGATCTTGATGACACCATCGCCCTGGCAGGCCTCGCACCGCCCGCCCTTCACATTGAAGCTGAAGCGGCCTGGCTTGTAGCCGCGCGCGCGGGATTCCGGCAATTCGCTGAACCAATCGCGAATGGGCGCGAAAAGCCCCGTGTAAGTGGCGGGATTAGAGCGCGGCGTGCGGCCAATCGGCGATTGGTCAATGTCAATGATCTTGTCGAGGTGATCGAGCCCTTCGATCCGATCATGCGGCGCCGGCACTTCCGCAGCGCCCATCAGGCGCCGCGCCGCTGCCTTATACAGCGTTTCAATCACCAGCGTTGATTTGCCGCCGCCGGAAACCCCGGTGACACAGGTAAAGGTGCCGAGCGGCAAGGAAGCATTCAGCCGGCGGAGATTATTCCCGCTGGCGCCTACCACGCGCAATTGCCGCTTGGGATCAATCTTGCGGCGCTTTTCAGGGATTTCGATGCGGCGCTGACCCGAAAGATATTGCCCAGTCAGGCTCGCGGGATTGGCGGCTACTTCCGCGGGCTTGCCCTGCGCCACCAATTGCCCGCCCCCCTTGCCGGCGGCGGGGCCGATATCCACCAAATAATCGGCGCTGCGGATCGCGTCCTCATCATGTTCGACCACCAGCACGGTATTGCCGAGGTCGCGCAGCCGCCGCAGCGTGACAAGCAGCCTTTCATTGTCGCGCTGATGCAGCCCGATGGAGGGTTCATCCAGCACATAAAGCACGCCGGTCAGGCCTGAGCCGATTTGCGAGGCCAAGCGAATGCGCTGCGATTCCCCGCCCGATAGTGTGGTGGAAGACCGCGCGAGCGACAGGTAATCCAACCCCACATCCACCAGGAATTGGAGACGATCATTGATTTCCCGCAGAATGCGCCGCGCGATATCGCGCCGCTGCGGTGTCAGGGTTTCTTCAACCCGCGCGAACCAATCCCGCGCACGGTGGATCGCCATGGCGGAGGTTTCACCAATATGCTGCCCCGCTACTTTGACCGCGAGTGATTGCGGCTTCAGCCGATGCCCAGCACAAGCCGCGCAAGGCCGTTCCGCCTGATAGCGGGAGAGGTCTTCGCGCACCCAGGGATTATCGGTTTCGCGAAAGCGCCGTTCCAGATTGGCGATCACGCCCTCAAAGGGCTTTTTCACCTCATAGGCGCGCAGCCCATCCTTGTAATGTAGCGTGACCACCTCATCGCCGGTGCCATGCAGGATGGCGTTGCGCACCCGGTCCGGCAGTTCTTGCCAGGCGGTGGTCATTTTCACCTTGAAATGCGCGGCCAGGCTTTGCAGCGTTTGGTCGTAATAGGGCGAAGAAGCGCCGGTCCAGGGCATGATGGCGCCATCCTTCAGCGCCACATCATCCTGGGGGACGACCAATTGCGCGTCGAAGAAGCTTTCCGTGCCCAGCCCATCACAGGTGGGGCAGGCGCCATGGGGTGAATTGAAGGAAAACAGGCGCGGTTCAACTTCCTCGATCGTGAAGCCGGAAACCGGGCAGGCAAAGCGGCTGGAGAAGACCGTGCGTTCCCCGCCATCGGCGTTTTCGGCATAGGCAATGCCATCGGCCAGGCCAAGCGCGGTCTCGAAGGAATCGGCCAGCCTTTGCATGATGCCATCGCGCACCACAATGCGGTCCACCACCACTTCAATATCGTGCTTGAGCTTCTTGTCGAGCTTCGGTGCCTCGGCAATTTGATAGAGCTTGCCGTTGATTTTTACGCGTTCAAAGCCGCGGCGCTGGAATTCGGCCAATTCCTTGCGGAATTCACCCTTCTTGCCGCGCGCGATGGGGGCGAGCAGTAAAAGCCGCGTACCTTCCGGCATGGCCAGCACGCGATCCACCATTTGGGAGACGGTTTGCGCTTCAATGGGCAGGCCGGTCGCGGGTGAATAGGGCACACCAACCCGCGCCCAAAGCAGGCGCATATAGTCATGGATTTCGGTCACGGTGCCGACGGTGGAGCGCGGATTATGGCTGGTGGTTTTCTGTTCGATGGATATGGCGGGCGATAGGCCCTCGATCGAATCGACATCCGGCTTTTGCATCAATTGCAGGAATTGCCGCGCATAGGCCGAAAGGCTCTCCACATAGCGCCTTTGGCCTTCCGCATAGATGGTATCGAAAGCCAGCGATGATTTGCCTGAGCCCGAAAGCCCCGTGATTACGGTCAGCGTATCGCGCGGGATATCAAGATCGAGATTCTTCAGGTTGTGCTGGCGCGCGCCGCGGATGCGAATATGGCCGGTCATTTTGATGGGGCTCCGACAGACGCCCCCGGGGCAGGGGGTGCTGGTGTTCTAAAAATGTTCTCGGTATATATGCGCCTGAATGGCGCCCTGGAAAGGGTATGGGATGGCCGCTCAGGGGTGGATCGTCTATCCTGACGGCCGTAATCGCGGGAGAGCTTTGCCATGGCGGGTATCAACAAGGTCATTATCCTGGGCCGTCTGGGGCGGGACCCGGAAGTGCGCAATTTCCAGAATGGCGGCAAGGTGGTGAATCTGCGCATCGCCACGTCCGAACGCTACAAGGACCGGGAAGGTAATCAGCAGGAACGGACTGAATGGCATTCAGTTGCGATTTTCAATGATCGCCTGGGCGAAGTTGCTGAGAAATACCTGCGTAAGGGCAGCGAAGTTTACATTGAAGGCCAGCTTGAAACCCGCAAATGGCAGGATCAATCAGGCCAGGAACGCTACACGACGGAAATTGTGCTGCGGCAGTATCGCGGTGAATTGCAGTTGATTGGCGGGCGTGGGGCCGGTGGGGGCGGGATGGATGAAGCGCCAGAACCCATGGGCGAAAGGGCCCCCGCGCAGCGTAGCGGTGGTCGCACCGGCGGTTGGGATACCAAGAAATCCGATCTGGACGACGAAATTCCTTTCTGATTCAAGGTCTTGAACTTCGGCTCATCACCCAGGCGCGGCGGTGGTTGACGCGGCGCGCCTGACGGTGCCTATGCAGATTTCTACCTGTGAACCCTCAGGAATCGCGGTCTTTAGAATCGGTTTTCAAGCGTGAGCGACACTCAAAACCCAGGCCAAACCCCGCAGGATACGACCCCGGTCGCGCTTGAGGAGGAAATGCGCCGTTCCTACCTCGATTACGCCATGAGCGTGATCGTGGCGCGTGCGCTACCTGACGTGCGCGATGGTTTGAAGCCGGTGCATCGGCGCATTCTCTTTGCCATGCAGGAAGCCGGCTATACGGCCGATAAACCCTATCGCAAATCGGCGCGCGTGGTTGGCGACGTGATGGGTAAATACCATCCGCATGGCGATGCTTCGATCTATGATGCGCTGGTGCGCATGGCGCAGCCCTTTTCCATGCGTCTGCCGCTGATTGATGGGCAGGGGAATTTCGGTTCGGTTGACGGCGACCCTCCGGCGGCGATGCGCTACACCGAAGCGCGGCTGGCCCCGGCAGCGGGTGCCTTGCTTGCCGGCATCGATGAAGACACGGTCGATTTCCAGCCGAATTACGATGAAAGCGTGGATGAACCGCGCGTTCTGCCAGCGGCCTTCCCCAATCTGCTGATCAATGGCGCGGGCGGCATTGCGGTTGGCATGGCCACCAATATCCCGCCGCATAACCCGACCGAGATTCTGGATGCGACTTTGGCGTTGATCGCCAATCCAGCCCTGACCTTGGAAGAATTGATGAAAATCGTGCCCGGGCCGGATTTTCCGACCGGGGCGCTGATTCTGGGCCGTTCCGGCATTCGCGCAGCGTTCGAGACGGGGCGCGGTTCCATACCACTGCGCGCGCGGGCCGAGATTGAGGAAATGCGCGGTAATCGCCAGTTGATTGCGATTTCGGAAATCCCCTATCAGGTCAATAAGTCGACGCTGCTTGAGAAAATCGCCGAATTGGTGCGCGCCAAGGCGGTGGAAGGCATTTCCGATCTGCGCGACGAAAGCGACCGTTCGGGGATGCGCATCGTCATTGAATTGAAGCGCGATGCGACAGCGGAAGTGGTGCTGAACCAGCTTTACCGCATGACGCAGTTGCAGACCTCCTTCCCCGTGAATTTCGTGGCGTTGCATGAAGGCCGTCCACGGCAAATGGGCCTGAAGGACGCGCTGATGGCCTTCATCGCCTTCCGTGAGGAGGTGATCCTGCGCCGGTCCCGCCACCGGCTGGCGAAGGCGCGGGAACGTGGGCATTTGCTGATTGGTCTGGCGATTGCGGTCGCCAATCTGGATGAGGTGATCCGCGTTATCCGCGAAAGCGCCGATGGCGCAGCGGCGCGTGCTGCCTTGATGAACCGCGATTGGCCCGCGGGTGATGTTGGCGTTTTGCTGGCCCTGGTGGATGATTACCGCAATGCGGTGTCGCCCGAAGGCACGGTGCGGCTGACGGAAGAACAGGCGCGCGGCATTCTGGATTTGCGCCTGCAACGCCTGACCGGGTTGGAGCGTGAGAAGATTGTCGCCGAACTTGGCGAAGTTGGCGGGCGCATTCGTGAGTTGTTGGAAATTTTGGCCAGCCGCCCACGGCGCCTGGAAGTGATGGATCAGGAATTGCGCGAAATTCGGGCGCAGATTGCCTCCCCGCGCATGACAGAGATTATGGATGGCATCGCCGATGTGGATGATGAAAGCCTGATCGAACCCGGCACCATGGTGGTCACGCTGACGCGTGATGGCTATGTGAAGCGCACGCCTTTGGAAACCTTCCGCGCCCAGGGGCGTGGCGGTAAGGGCCGCAGCGCGGCAACCACGCGCGAAGATGATGTGATCATCCGCTCCTTCGTCGCGCATACGCATCAATGGGTGTTGTTCTTCACCGATCGCGGCATCGCCTTCCGTGAAAAGGTCTGGCAATTACCGGAAGCCGGACCGCAGGGGCGTGGGCGTTCGCTCCGCCAGGTGCTGCAATTGCAGGAAGGTGAGGGGGTTACCGCCATCCTGCCGCTGCCGATGGATGAGGATTTGTGGGAAGGACTGCATCTGGTCTTTGCCACTGTCCAGGGCAATGTGCGGCGCAATCGGCTGTCTGATTTCAAGAATGTGCGCTCGGTTGGCCTGATCGCCATGAAGCTGGATGAGGGCGATAGCTTGGTTGGCGTTTCCACCTGCCGCGAAGGCGATGATGTGATGCTGGCGACACGCGGCGGTAAATGCATCCGCTTCACCGCTGATGCTGATACGCTGCGTGTATTTGCTGGGCGCGATTCAACGGGCGTGCGCGGCATCAAACTGGCGCAAGGCGATGCGGTGATTGCGCTTTCCGTGCTGCGCCATGTGGAAGCGACCACTGAAGAACGCGCGGCCTATCTGAAGGCGGCCGC
>CAIMVB010000065.1 GCA_903844785.1 uncultured Rhodospirillales bacterium
GGCGCGGCGGCGGCGTGGGAAGACCGGCCGGTAAAGCTGAAATCAATGCGGGTATTGGCCAGCGACACCGGTTCATTCACCGCGGAAAACGCCGCCGGGTGCCAGCAAATCGCCATATCTACATCATCGAAGCAGCCGGCACGCACCATGAAGCCCTTGGCGGCACCACCTTCTTCCGCCGGGCAGCCATAATAGCGCACGCGGCCCTTGATGCCGTTCTCGGCCAGCCAATCCTTCACGGCACTCGCCGCCAGCAGCGAAGCTGCGCCCAGCAGATTATGCCCACAGCCATGCCCGCTGCCATCGCCAGGCAGGGGGCGCGGTTCCGCGATGCCGGCTTCCTGGGAAAGCCCCGGCAGCGCATCATATTCGCCAAGGATCGCAATAATGGGGCCTTCTTCCCCGGCCTCACCCATCACCGCCGTTGGGATTCCGGCCACATTCTTCGTCACACGGAAGCCATGGGCTTCCAGCATGGCGGTATGTTCGGCGCAGGAACGGTGTTCGGCATAGCAGAGTTCCGGCATGCCCCAGACGCGGTCACTGAGTTCAATCGCCTCAGGCGCCTTGGCATCCACCAACCGCCAGATTTCTTCCGTATTGCGCATTGCGTCAGGCTCCCAAAATCATCGGACGGAGTTTCGCGCGGTGTCCCCGCCAAGTCCAGGGGTGGACGGGTCAAAGCGGGAAGCGCAAACTTGTGGCCGCAGGAAAGGAAACCGCCATGGCCCGTGTGCGTGATGTCTCGCCCGAGGAATTGACGCCCGAACTCCGCGATATCTGGCATCGCTACGTGACCGGCTATGGCCCGTTTGAGGAGCAATTGGCGGTCTTCGCCCATGTGCCGGCGGCGCTACGCCATTTGATGCCGATGCTGATGGAATTGCGCGCGGCCGGCACGCTGCCGCGGCGCTATCTGGAACTCGCCATCGTGGTCGTCTCAAAGCTTAATGCCTGTGATTACTGCGTGGATCATCACGGGCCGTTTCTGGCGGTGGAGGGCATCCCGACCGAGGCTTTGGAAGGCTTGCCGGGGCGGATTGATCACCCTTCGCTGACGCCAATTGACCGGCTGGTGGCGGAATATTCCGTGGCCGCTTGGGAAAACAGCCATCGCGTGCCGGAACGCCTGTTTCGCGGGCTGCGTGAACATTTTTCTGAAGCGCAGATTGTGGAACTCACGCTCCGCATCACGCTTTGCGGCTTCTTCAACCGCTTCACGGGCGCGTTGGGGATTGATGAGGCGCAGCACAAGGCAGCGGCGGAATAGGGGAAGGGTTAGGCCCCCTTCACGCCCCCCGCCGTCAGCCCCGCGACAATCTGCTTCTGCGCCACCAGTGTCAGGATCAAGACCGGCGCTGTCACCAGCAGCGCTGCCGCTGAAAGCGGGCCCCAGGCGATTTGCTCAAAGGTCAGCATGTTGTTGACCGCGACAGGCAGCGTGCGCGTCTCCCGCCCCGCCAGCACCATGGCAAAGATGAAGTTGTTCCAGGAGAAGATGAAGGACAGAATGGTGGCCACCGTAATGCCGGGCCGCGCGAGTGGCATCGCCACATAGCGAAACGCCTGCCAGATCGTGGCACCATCCACCAAGGCCGCTTCCTCCAATTCCGGCGGCAGGCCTTCGAAGAAGGAAATCATCACCCAAACCACAATCGGCACCGTGATCACCAAATGCGTGATGACAATGGGTGTCAGCGAGCCCGTCATGCCAAGCCATTGGAACAGCAGAAACAGCGGAATCAAATAGGAAAGTCCGGGCGTGATGCGCGCAATCAGGATCAGCGCGGCGGCGCGCATGGCGTGCATTTTGGCAATACCATAACCCGCCGGCACGCCGATCAGCAGCGCAATCCCGGTGGCGCCAAAGGACACCACAATGGAATTCCAGGCAAAGCGCAGGAAATCATTGCGCGCGAAAACTTCCCGGTAATTATCCAAAGTCGGGCTTTCTGGAATGAAAACCGGCGGCCAATCCGTATTGTCCAATTCATTCTTGAAGGACAGCGACAGCATCCACAGAAAGAACAGAATGGCCGGGCTGATCAGCACCAGCACGGAAAAACCGAAGCCGATATTACCGATCAGCCGGCGCAGCCGATACGCCGCCGGGCTGCGTTTCGCTTCCACACTCATGTCATTTTCACCCGCTGGCGCGTCCAAAGCAACAAGGCTGCGAGCGCCATGATAATCACGAAAAACACCACCACCACGGCGGAAGCATAGCCCACATTGTAGAAGGCGAAGGCTTGCAGATAGAGGAAGATATTGATCGTCTCACTGGCCGAACCCGGCCCGCCCTGGGTAATCACGTAGATCGTATCAAAGGCCTTCAGCGCATCAATGCAGCGAATGATCAGCGCCACCACAATAAAGGGCATCAGCAAGGGCAGCGTGATGTGGCGAAACGCCTGCCATCCATTGGCGCCATCAATCTTCGCAGCCTCATAAGGATCAATCGGCAAGGAAGCGAGGCCACCCAGGATCAGCAGCATCACCAAGGGTGTCCAATGCCAAACCTCAATCAGCACCAAAGTTGGGATCACGGTATTGGTGCTATAGACCCACATGCTAGGCGGCAGGCCCACCTGCGCCAGCAGCCAATTCAAGACGCCAAGCTGCGGGTGGAAGGTCATGGTCCAAACCAAAGCGACGGCAACGGGTGTCGCCATCATAGGCAGGATGAAAATGGTGCGCGCCAGGCCGCGCAGCGGAAATTTGCGATTGAAGGCCAGCGCCGCCGCCAGCCCCAGGACCATCGGGAAGATCACCGCCAGCAGCGTATAGAATAACGTGCGCAGCATGGCCCAGCCAAAGCGGGAATCCGAAAACAGCTTGATGTAATTATCCAAACCCACCCAGCGACGCTCGCCACCCAGATGCCAATCATGGGCGGAGACATAAAGGGTGAAGATCCAAGGAAAGATGATGACCGCAAGCACCACCACCGCCGCGGGGACGATGAACCAGCCATAGCGCCGGGCGTAATTGCGTGCCCGCGCCGCCCTTGGGGGGGCGGCGGCGGCGATGGTATCTGCTTGCTGCATCAGGGTGCTTAAGCCTCAGCTTTCCCTTTCGCTTTGTTCCAGCACCGGGCGGAATTCAGCCGTGGCGCGGCGCAATTCCGTCGCCACATCCGAACCGCTGATGGTGTTGGTAAGCGCGGTGCCGATCACGTCGCGGAACTGCGTTACCGGCACAATTTCCGGCAGGCCGGCGCGTGCGATTTTCGCACTTTCACCAAGCGATTGGAAAAACTCGCGCGGGAAGGTGCTGGCAGAAATGGCTTGTTCATTGCCAAAGGGACTGCTGCGCGCCGGCACACCAGCACCGCTGGTCAGCATGCGAAGCTGGTTTTCCTTACCCAAAGCCCATTGCAGGTAAAGCCAAGCCGGCCCTTTCTTGCGCGACGCTTCAGGAATGCCATAGCCCGCACCGAACAGGCAGCAATGGTGATTAGGGCCGCGCCCCTTTGGCACCAGCGCATAGCCAACCTTGCCCGCCACGCGGGACCGCTGGCGATCTTCCAGGGGTGCCGCAAAGCCAATGCCATCAATCCACATGGCCGCGCGGCCCTGCATGAAGGTGGTTTGGCATTCATTCCAATTGAAGCCGATGGAACCGGGCGGTGAAACATCGCGCAGGAAT
Source organism: uncultured Rhodospirillales bacterium (assembly GCA_903844785.1). Taxonomy (GTDB): domain Bacteria; phylum Pseudomonadota; class Alphaproteobacteria; order Acetobacterales; family Acetobacteraceae; genus Neoroseomonas. The sequence continues at coordinate 3,649 of CAIMVB010000065.1, forward strand.
TTCTTGTACATCTCGCCTGCCCAAACGGCGTCATCCGTATCGGTAATCAGCTGGCGATTGGCATTGATCATGTCGCGCTGACCCGTGCCCAGCAAATAGCTGGACCACAGCACGACATTCGCATTCTTCAAGCCACGCCCAACATGGCCATAGATCTGGCGCGAAGGATCAGTCAGCGCCTTCGCAGCTTCATACATGCCATCCCAGGTGGTGGGCACGGCGATATTCTTGGCTGCGAATAGATCCTTGTTGTAGTAAAGGATGAAGTAATCCGCGAAAGCCGGCAGCGAATCCATCCGCCCATCGGATTGCGTCGCGTATTGCACCATGCCGGCGCCGAAATCGGCAAAATCAAAATCAGGCGCGGTGATGGAAGCATCGGCGATCAGCGCCTTGATATCAGTAGTCCATTTTGCCTTGCCGACTTGCCGCTTATTCACATGAAGGCTGAGTTCCGCGAC
>CAIMVB010000066.1 GCA_903844785.1 uncultured Rhodospirillales bacterium
AGGACGCCATGACCAAAATCGGTCTGGGTTCCGCGCGCTCTGGCATTGCCCACAGCATGGACGAAGCATGGGCGGTGCAGAAGACGGTTGGGTTCCCCACCGTCATCCGCCCCAGCTTCACACTGGGCGGCACCGGCGGCGGCATTGCCTATAATCGGGAAGAATTCGAACAAATCGTCTCGGCGGGTCTCGCTGCCTCCATGACCAGTGAAGTGCTGGTGGAAGAAAGCGTGCTGGGCTGGAAAGAGTTTGAAATGGAAGTGGTCCGCGACCGCGCGGATAATTGCATCATCATCTGTTCCATCGAAAACCTGGATGCGATGGGCGTGCATACGGGCGATTCCGTCACCATCGCGCCGGCGCTGACGCTGACCGATAAGGAATATCAGCGCATGCGCGATGCTTCCATCGCGTGTTTGCGTGAAATCGGCGTGGATACCGGTGGTTCCAATGTGCAATTCGGCATCAACCCGGCCGATGGTCGCATGGTGATTATTGAAATGAACCCGCGCGTGTCGCGGTCTTCCGCGCTCGCCTCCAAGGCCACGGGCTTCCCCATCGCCAAGGTCGCGGCGAAGCTTGCCGTTGGCTATACGCTCGATGAATTGGCCAATGACATCACCCAGGTAACCCCCGCGAGCTTTGAGCCCACCATTGACTATGTGGTGGTGAAAATCCCGCGCTTCACCTTTGAAAAATTCCCCGGCACGCCGGCCACGCTCACCACCTCCATGAAATCGGTGGGGGAAACGATGGCGATTGGCCGTTCCTTCGCGGAAGCGATGCAAAAGGGCCTGCGCGGTTTGGAAGTTGGATTTTCTGGCCTGGATGAAGTGCCGGCGCCGGGCGATGGCAGCGCGCAGGCTTTCCACGCTGCGCTGGCCACACCCACCCCCAACCGCATTCTGATGGCAGCGCAAGCCATGCGCGCGGGCATGAGTGTGGAAGCCATCCACGAGGCCTGCAAATTCGACCCCTGGTTCCTGCGCGAAATTGAAAAGCTGGTGCGCGAAGAAGCGCGCATTCGCAGCAATGGCCTGCCGCAGGACGCCACGGCACTACGGCGCATCAAGGCCATGGGTTTTGCCGATAAGCGCCTGGCAGACATTATTGGCAGCAGCGAGGCGGAAGTGGCCGCACTTCGCAGCAAGCTTGGTGTCACGCCGGTCTATAAGCGCATTGATACCTGCGCCGCCGAATTCGCGTCTGAAACGCCCTATATGTATTCCACCTATGAAGGCGGTTTCGGCACACCCATTTGCGAAAGCCGGCCCACCGCACGGCAGAAAATCATCATCCTGGGCGGCGGGCCGAACCGCATCGGCCAGGGCATTGAATTCGATTATTGCTGCGTCCATGCGGCTTACGCGCTGAAGGAAGCCGGGTTTGAGACCATCATGGTCAATTGCAACCCTGAGACCGTCAGCACGGATTACGACACATCGGATCGGCTCTATTTCGAGCCACTGACAGCGGAAGATGTGATTTCCCTGATCCGCAAGGAACAGGAATCCGGCGAATTGCTCGGCTGCATTGTGCAATATGGCGGGCAGACGCCGCTCAAGCTCAGCCAGGCTTTGCACAAGGCAGGCATCCCCATTCTGGGCACAAGCGCTGAGGCGATTGACATTGCCGAAGACCGCGAACGCTTCCAGCAATTGCTGAAAGGCCTGGGGCTGAAGCAACCGCGCAATGGCACGGTGCGCACGCTGGAAGACGCAGCAGATGAAGCGGAACGCATCGGCTATCCCGTTGTGGTGCGGCCTTCATATGTGCTGGGCGGGCGTGCGATGGAAATCGCCTATAACCGCGAACAACTCATGCGCTTTGGCGCGGAAGCGGTGAAGGTTTCCGGCGAAAACCCGATCCTGATTGATCAATATCTGGTGGACGCCATTGAAGTGGATGTGGATTGCATCGCGGATTCTGATGGCAATGTGCATGTCGCGGGTGTCATGGAACATATCGAAGAAGCCGGCATTCATTCCGGCGATTCAGCCTGTTCGCTGCCGCCCTATTCGCTGCCGCCCGCGATTGTCACCGAATTGAAGGCTGAGACGGTTGCCATGGCGCGTGCACTGAAAGTGCAGGGGCTGATGAATGTGCAATATGCCGTCAAGGATAATGAGATTTATGTGCTGGAAGTGAACCCGCGTGCATCACGCACCGTGCCTTTCGTTGCCAAGGCAACGGGCGTTGCAGTGGCGAAGATTGGCGCGCGCGTCATGGCCGGTGCGAAGCTTGCCGAATTCGGCTTGGATGATGACGCCATTTATCGCCATGTCGCTGTGAAGGAAGCGGTCTTCCCCTTCAACCGCTTCCCCAATGTGGATGTGATCCTGGGCCCGGAAATGAAATCCACCGGCGAAGTGATGGGCCTTGATGTTTCTTTTGAGCGCGCCTTCCTGAAATCCCAGCTTGGCGCCGGGGTAAAGCTGCCGGAA
>CAIMVB010000067.1 GCA_903844785.1 uncultured Rhodospirillales bacterium
CGCCTGGTGGGCCATGCCACCGATATGCCGGCGGCGCTGATGCTGGCGGATGTGGTGGTGCATGCCTCCACCGATGCCGAGGCCTTTGGCCGCACGGTGATTGAAGCCCAGGCCATGGCGCGGCCCGTAATCGCCAGCGACCTTGGCGCCCCGCGGGAGACAGTGGCTGAGGGCATCACGGGCTGGCGCACCCCGCCTGGTGATGCAGCGGCCCTCGCCGCCGCCCTTTCCCGTGCCTTGGCCATGACGGATTCGGAACGGGCCGCCCTTGGCGCGCGGGCGCGGGCCGCCGTGCTTTCGGGCTATACCACCGCCGCCATGCAGGCAGCGACCATGGCAACCTACCGGGAATTGCTGGGATGAAACCGCGCATCCTGGTCATCAAGCTCGGCGCATTAGGGGATTTCGCGCAGGCCTTCGGGCCTTTCGCGGCGATCAGGGCGCATCATCCGGGCGCCGAGATCACGCTGCTAACGACACCGCCCTTCGCACCTTTGGCCCGGCAGGCGCCCTGGTTTGACCGGGTTTGGGATCATGGCCGGCCGCGTGGGCTGGTCGCGCTTTGGGCGCTAGCCCGGCAATTACGCGCGGCGCGGTTTGACAGGGTTTATGATTTGCAGACCTCGGCCCGGTCTTCCCGCTATCGCTGGCTGGTCGGGCGCGGTGCGGAATGGTCCGGCATCGCACCCGGCGCTTCCCACCCCCATGCCAATTCGCGCCGCGATTTCATGCACACGGTGGAACGCCAGCGGGAGCAGTTGGAAATGGCCGGGATCAACCATTTCCCGGCGCCCGAGCTTGGCTGGCTGGATGCTGATATCGGGCGCTTCGCCCTACCGGCGCGCTTTACCCTGTTGATCCCGGGCGCTTCGCCAACCCGCCCCGCCAAGCGCTGGCCCGCGCCGCGTTTCGCTGAAATCGCTGCCGGGCTGGATATCCCGGCCGTTATCCTGGGGGGGCCGGCCGAAGCTGCCTTGGGTGCCGAGATCGCCCGCGCCGCCCCCGGCGCGCGGGACCTGACGGGGCAGACCAGCTTCGCTGAGATCGCTGCCCTGGCGCGCCGCGCCGATTTTTGCCTTGGCAATGATACCGGCCCCACGCACCTCGCCGCCGTGGCCGGCTGCCCAACCCTTGCCCTGTTCGGTGAGGATAGCGACCCCGCGCTTTGCGCCCCGCGCGGGCCGCATGTGGCGGTGCTGCGCCACCAGCCCCTCGCCACGCTGGAAGTGGCGGCCGTTAGGGCCGCGCTTCAGGATTTGATGCGCGAATCAACCACAACCGCTTGACCCGGAAGGGGCCTCTGCCCATGGTCCGGCCGCGTTTTGACCGAATAGGATAAGCTATGCCCGCGATAACCCTGCCCGATGGTTCCATCCGCCAATTTGACGGCGCGGTGACGGGCACCACTATCGCCGCCGCGATTGGCCCGGGCCTCGCCAAGGCGGCGCTTGCCATGGAAGTGGATGGCAAGCTGCGCGATCTTTCCGCGACAATCGAACATGACGCCAAGCTGCGCTTCATCACGCGGCGCGATCCCGAAGCGCTGGAGATGATCCGCCATGATTGCGCCCATGTGCTGGCCGAAGCCGTGCAGGAGCTTTTCCCAGGCACGCAGGTCACCATCGGCCCTTCGATTGAAAACGGCTTCTATTACGATTTCGCGCGCAATGAGCCCTTCAAGCCGGAGGATTTCGCCGCGATCGAGGCCAAGATGCGCGAAATCATTGCGCGCAATGACGCCTTTATGCGCGAAGAATGGGTCCGCGAGGATGCGATTCGCTTCTTCACCGACAAGGGTGAACGCTACAAGGCCGAATTGATCCAGGATTTGCCGAAATCCGAAATCATCAGCATCTACAAGCAAGGCGCCTGGACCGATTTGTGCCGCGGCCCGCATATGCGCGGTACGGGCGATATCGGCACTGCCTTCAAGCTGATGAAAGTGGCCGGCGCCTATTGGCGCGGCGACCATCGCAACGCCATGCTGAGCCGGATTTATGGCACCGCCTGGCGCGACCAGAAGGAACTCGACGCCTATTTGTTGCAGTTGGAAGAAGCGGAAAAACGCGACCACCGCAAGATCGGCAAGGAAATGGGGCTATTCCACCTGCAGGATGAAGCGGTGGGGTCGGTGTTCTGGCACCCCAAGGGCTGGCGGCTTTATCGCACCGTGGAAGCCTATATGCGCCGGCGGTTGGATATTGCCGATTATCAGGAAGTGAAGACGCC
>CAIMVB010000068.1 GCA_903844785.1 uncultured Rhodospirillales bacterium
GAAGGGCTGGAAACCCCGGATGCGACGATTTCGGTGCTGCCCTTCCTCTATGAAATGATCAATGGGGAAAGGCGTATCGCGAAGCGCCGCGGCATTACCATGAACGTCAATGTGCTGCGTTCGGAAAGCACCGGATCCATTCACGTAAAATCTGCCAATCCGGAAGAAGCGCCAGCAATCCGCTTCAATTTTCTATCCACGCAGCATGATCGCGATGGCCTATTGGCCGCCATCCGTAAGGGGCGAGAGCTTATGGCGACCCCTCCCTTGAAGGAAATGACCGGGGCGGAGATTGCCCCAGGCGCGCATATCCAATCTGATGCGGATTTGCTGGAATGGGTCCGCAATACTGCGGAAACCACTTATCATCCTGTGGGCACCTGCAAGATGGGGCAAGACCCAATGGCGGTCGTGGATGCTGAATTGCGCGTGCATGGCATGGAGGGGCTCCGTGTTGCGGATGCGTCCATCATGCCAACACTCACCAGCGGCAATACCAATGCGCCCTGCATCATGATCGGCGAGAAATGTGCCGAAATGGTGCTGTGCGCGGCAGAGTCAGCAAGGCGCCACGCTGCTTGATTGAGTCAATCGGTCCATGAATACCGCCGGTGTTTGCGCCAAAAGTGATTTGTGATGATAGGCCGAAGCCCGCAGAGGTTTCAGGGTTAAGGTAGGGGGGATATTTAGCTATTAACCCCCAGCCAGCACTACTAACCTGGGGCAAATACAATCATGTCCATCAATCCGGAGAATAACGCCGCAGCGGGCAGGCAATCCCCAAAGATTCTATTTTGACTATGCCCTTTGACATGCTTGTTCGGATCACCTGCCCCGAACCCTTCGGGCAAAAAGTACGGCATCAAACAAAAAAGGGTGCATCCATCGATGCACCCTTCGTCTTTGCGAAAGCAGTGAGTGGATCAAACCGCTTCCTTAAGTTCCTTCGCGGCGCGGAAGGCCACCTTTTTGCTGGCTTTGATCTTGATGGCTTCACCAGTGGCAGGATTGCGCCCCATGCGGGCAGCGCGCTTGCGCACCTGAAGCACGCCAAGACCGCTGATGCGGATGCGGACACCTTTCTTGAGGTGTTTTGTCATCAGCACCACCATGTCATCCAGCATGGCATTGGCTTGTTTTTTTGGAACGTCATGCGCCTCCGACAGGGTCGCGGCCAGCTGACGTAGCGTAACGGTTTCGACCTTCGCCTTCGCAGGCGCTTTTGTGGTGGCAGCTTTAGGGGCGGCAGCTTTGGTGGCAGGAGCTTTAGGGGCGGCTTTGGCCATGGAATTTTCCTCCAGAGAATCGATGAGCCTTGAAACAGTAAGACCTATTTCACGGGAATTTAAAGCCCAAAATAGCCAAAACTGCCCTAAAAACCCTCAAGATTCGATCTGGCAAGGCTATCTTTCCAGAATTTTTTGATCGGGTGGCCTGCAGAAAGGGTCACCAAAGCAACCAATCGTCCTGCTTGATGCTAATTCTGCACCCTTACTGGCCGGGGCTTACTCTGCGATTCTCAACCCCAAAATAGCGGATGTGACGCGAAACTCTCACCTCAATCGCACGATAGCAGAACCACTTGCAGCATCAGGAAAGACTATGGCGCGTTAGCGCCTTTGTGCCGGGGCGCCGGAGCCTTGCGGTGCCGGGCGCAACGCGTTGGTTAAATCCGCCATGGCTTGTTCCCGGCTTGGAGGATTTCCATTACTTACCGCCACCATATGGCGCGTAGCGATACGCACCAATTCCGGCAGGTGTTGCAGATTCTGCGATTGCGATTCCTGGTGAACGATATTTCCGGCATCCTGAATACGCAGCCGGTCTGCGCTACGGCCAACGGCAAGCACAGTGCGCATATAGCTTGCAGCCAATTCCTGGACGCGGGCGGGCTGGCCTTCCGCCTGGCTGCGTAGTGCTGCTTCAATGCGCGCCATTGTATTGGTGATTTGCTGTGTGCGTTCCTGCTGGCGCCGTAGCGCGGCTTGAATTTCTGCCTGGGTAACTGCTGCGATGCGTCCTTGATCTTCGGCCAATAAGCGTTGTGCTTGCACAGTTTCTGCCTGCACCCGCGCAAAAACGCCGAGCAATTCCGCAAAGCCTTCAGCCAATAGGATTTGGCGGCCAATTTGCGCGGCTGCCGCGATTTGACTCTGGATCGCCTGGATTTCCTGGTCATTGCGTTCACGCTGTGCCGTTCGAAGCGCCGCGCCAACGCGTTCAATACCCTGACGCAAGGCAGGGTCTGGCGTTTCATTTTTCAGCACATCCAAAAGCCGCGCCGGATCCTCGCTCGCATTACCGCGCGTTTGCGCCTCAGCCTCAAAAGCGGCGCGCAGCTGGGCTGGGCGTTGGTCGCTGCTGGTGGCAACCAGCGCCAATACAGGACGAAAGCCAAGGCTACGCAGCTTCAGCGGTTCACCGTTGCGATCAAGCGGTGGCAATTCGATGCGCAAACTCGAACGGATCTGTTCCTCAGGTGTCAGAAAATCACCGCCACGCGCCACCATGCCGCCCGCCTGGCCATGTGCCCGGCCAACGCGATTAAGCCGATAGGGTTCCAATACCCATTCAGAAACATTGCCCAGAATATCAAAAATACCGAGCGGATTGGGTTCCAGCATCCCAATGGGCCGCACACGCCCGCCGGAAGAACGCGTTCCTTGAAACCAAACATAGCGCTGCATGCCATCTGGCATCGGGAAATTGCGTGCGGCGAAATCCGCTTCACTTATCGCAGCACCACCACGTGCGGCATATTCCCATTCCTCCTCGGTCGGCAGGCGTATAAAGGCCCGCGCATCCTCTCGCATCGGCAGGGCTTCGCGTGCATTACGGGCAAGCCAAGCGGAATAGCGCGTGGTGAATACCACCGCTTCATGCCAGGGAATATCCGCCTGGGGCAGTCTTCCGGCCGTGGAGGCAGCGCTACAATTACCCGCATTTATCGCCGCATATTGATCGCGCGTGACTTCATATTTGCCGATGAAATAGCGTGGCGGCGCCGCAGCATCCGCACCACGAAACGGGCCGGCAATAAAGCTTTGGCGGAGATATTCGCTGTAATTGGTCTCGGCATCGGCTTGCCCCAACATCGCCGGTCTATCCGCCAACAAGCCCTGCCCAATCGGCGTTGGCACGGGGCGAAAAGCCATGGCGCCGCCGCAGGGCATGGGTAGGATCAAATCCTCAGCCAAGGGCTTCGGGTTCCAGTATTCTTCGGGCCATCTTTCCTGTGCCTGTGGGGCGGAACCCAGAACCACCAGCAGTAATGCAGTAGCCGTCAGCAGAAGCTTACGCATCGCGAAGTCCCTCGGCAGGTTGGATGCAGGCCGCACGATAGCCCGCAAAAGCCGCAGAAAGCGCAGCGCCGGATAAGGTGACACCCAAGGCCAGTAAAAGATGCTGCACCTCAATCAAGCAAATGGTGCGCGCACCGGCCGCATTGGCGCCAGCCATGGGCAAGCTATTGACCAAGCCCGCAACAAGCATCGCGACAGCAGCAGCCAGTAACGCCCCTGCCAGACCAATCAGCAAGGCTTGCAATAAAGGGAACACCACGAGATCACGCCTGGAAAGACCAATAAGGCGCAGCAGCGAAAGATCGCGCTGCTTGCGTTCCACATTCGCATAAAGCCCAACACCCAGGGAAACCAAATAACCAACGCCCCCTAGCCCCGCGAGAAGTGCAAAAAGCAGCGTCAGGCTCCTGTCCAAACCAAGCAAGCCTTCCACCTGTTCGGCCAGGGTTTCCACCTCCACACCCTCTCGGCGGAGCGCATGATCAATCTGCGTCACATCCTCAAGCCGCCGCGCATGGGCACGAAAACCGGCATAGATGCGCGCAGGATCGTCCCC